>JANPBN010000462.1:0-1505 GCA_031430415.1 Dehalococcoidia bacterium | reverse complement strand
TCGGCGCAATCGGCGTGGCGGCGGGCTTCGTCGGCGCGGCGCGCGGCCTTCACCTCGGCCATGCGGTCGATGGTGGTGTAGTGCGCTTGCAGTTCGATGGCGACTGTGCCCCACATGGTGGACCTCCGGGCTCGTCTTCGGCGCATTCTTGGATTCTGGCCCTTGGCGCGGAGGCGCCCCGGCTGTGATATCCTGAATGAGTACCTGAAATATAGTATCCTAAAGATACTTCACGAGTCAAGGGGACGCCCGTGCCGATCAGCAAGCAGTATCAGCACTTTTGCCCTGTGGCCCGCTCGCTCGAGGTGATCGGCGAGAAGTGGTCGCTGCTGGTGGTGCGCGACCTCCTGCGCGGACCGCAACGGTTCTCGGACCTGCATCGCTACCTGGGGGGGATCACGCCGAAGTGGCTGACGCAGCGACTGCGCGACCTGGAGGCGGCGGGCATCGTGGAGCGGGAGCAGGAGGCGGGGCGGCGCGAGGTGTGGTACCGGCTGACGGAGAAGGGGCGGGGACTGGCGCCGGCGATCGAGGCGCTGGCGGTGTGGGGCATCGACCACGCGATGCGGCCACCGCTGCCGTCGGACACGATCTTCCCGGAGCAGACGCTGATGATCGTGGCGGTGATGCTGCGGAACCGGAAGGTGGCACTGGGCCGGCCGGCCGTGTGGCGGTTCACGTTCGGCGATGAGGCCGCGCCGCAGACGCTATCGACGGACGGCACTCGCTGGCGCGCACGGCGGGGAGCCGTCGATGACGCCGACGTGACGATCGACACGAATCCGCGCGATCTCGTGTCGTTCTTGATGTCGGGCAAGCGCGAACGTCGCGTCGTGCTCAAGAGCATGCGCGTCGAGGGCGAGCGCGCGGAACTCGACGTGATGCTGGCAGCGCTCGACCGCGTGACTCCTGTGGGGGCTACGGCAGTATCGACTCCGGCGTAACGCGCACGACGACACGCTGTTCGTCCGCCGCACGCTTCTCGACGACGGGACGCGCGGCCTCGGGGATGGCGTTGCCGCTCATCGCCTCGCCGATGCGCATCATGAGGCTGGCGGCGCCTTCGCGGTCGACGCGGGCGCGGCCGTAGATGGTGACGTACTTCGGCGAAGGGTGCGTCTCGGCCATCACGCAGACGGAGACGTGCGGATTGCGCGCGAGGACCCTGCCCTTGGCGCGGGTGGCCTGCGTCGAGAAGAGCAGGTCATCGCCATCCATGACGTAGTAGACGGGCGAGAGCGCGGGCGGGCCATCGGCCCGGTTGTAGGCGATGACGGCCCAGCGGTTGGTGTTCAGGAAGGCTCGTTGGTCGTCGGTCATGGTGCTGCTCTCCTGATGGGATGCGCGTCGGGTGCGCGTTCGTGTTCGGCCATGGTAGATCGCGCGTCGACGAGGCGGGACGATCCGCGGAGCCAGGCGGGCGGATTGCGTCAATCCTGCGGATTGCGTCAATCCTGCGGATTGCGTGACTGGCGGTGTGGGCGTAGGGTGCGAGCGGGAGTGGA
>JANPBN010000461.1:0-1665 GCA_031430415.1 Dehalococcoidia bacterium | reverse complement strand
GCGTCGTGGACGCGGCTTGTCGCGCTGAGCCATGCCGGGTCGATCGCGCCGAGATCGACGAGAGCGGCGTCGTCGTCACCGCGGAGCGCGCGGACGGCGCCATCGAGCGCGACGTAGAGGCCCTGGGCGCCGGAGTCGACGACGCCGGCCTCCGCGAGTACGGGCAGGAGATCGGGCGTGCGTGCGACGGCGTCGGCGGTCGCGGCGATGATCGCGTCGAGTTGAGCGGCGAGGGCGCCCGTGGCGTGCGCGGCGGCGGCCTCGGCGGCTGCGGTGATAGCGGTGAGGATGGTGCCCTCTCGTGGTGTGCCGACGACGTGATACGCGGCGGCGCGAGCGCGTTCGAGTCCGGCGGCCAGCGCCGTGGCGTCGAACGCATCGAGCGGGACGGAAGTGGCGGCGAGGCCGCCGAGGATCTGCGACAGGATGACGCCGGAGTTGCCCTTCGCGCCCATCAGCGCGCCCTTCGCCGCGGCCGTGGCGATGCCGGAGGCACTGCGATCGGCCGCGGCGGCGACTTCCTCGACGGCGGCGCGCATCGTGAGGGACATGTTGGTGCCGGTATCGCCATCGGGCACGGGAAAGACGTTGATGGCGTTGATGGCGTCGGCCTGGCGACGGAGAGCTTCGGCCGCACCGGCGAAGGCGACCGCGAGCGCTTCGCCATCGATAGCCGCGTCGGCGCGTGCGGGGGGAGGTAGGGTCATCGGCGCGCGTTTGCCTCGGCTTCGAGCGACGTGCTACGCTTGCGTGTCCACGATTCTAGCACGGGTCCGGCGATCCGAGAGGTACTGAACATGCCAGCGATCTGCGCTGTCTGCGGCAAAGGCACGGCATTCGGCCGCAACATCCGTCACCAGCACTCGGGCCGTTGGGTCCGCAAGGCACCGAAGACGAACCGCACGTTTCGGCCGAACCTGCACCGCCAGGTCGTCCACGTGGGCGGCGAGTCGGTGCGGGTGAAGATCTGCACGCGCTGCCTGCGGAGCCAGACGAAGACGGCGTAGTCTTCGGCGTGCTGTATGCGAACGGTAAGGGCCTCTCTGTTTTGGAGAGGTCTTTTGCGTGCCTGTCGCGTCTCTGCATTGACCCCACGCTGCCGATGACATTGGCGGAGAGGAGGTCTGGTTCTCGCCTCTCGCTTCCCGCGTCTCGCTTCTACTATGCCGGATGAGGTGCGCTAATTGGGACTAGCGTTGGTGCTGGTGATCCGGCTCGTGGTGCCGCTTGCGGTGCTGCGCTGGCGCCTTGCCGGGGCGCTGCTCGCGATCGCGGCTGACGCGATCGACATCGTCATTTTCCAGATGACGGACTTCCCGTCTCTCGGTTATCACCAGACAGACAAACTGCTGGACATGTACTACCTGGCGCTGTTCCTCGCCGTCGCGATGCGGTGGGAGAGCACGGTGCGCGTCTTTGCCGTCGCGCTGTTCGCCTATCGCGCGACGGGCGTCATGCTGTACGAGGTTACGGACGTGCGCGTGCTGCTGTTCGTGTTTCCGAACGTGTTCGAGTTCTTCTACTTGTTCAACGCGGCGCGACTCGCGTTCGCCCGGGCGTACGTGATGACGGTGCGTCGCGGCGTGCTGTGGATCGCGGTTCTCCTCGTGCCGAAGCTGGTGCAGGAGTATGCGCTGCACTATGCGGAGTGGCTGGATCAGTGGG
>JANPBN010000460.1:0-1690 GCA_031430415.1 Dehalococcoidia bacterium | reverse complement strand
CGTCAGTTCCGACGGGCGCCGATCGCCGACCACGGCATCGCACTGCGCCGCCAGCGCGAGCACGAGCTCGCGCCCGGTGCGCGTCGCCACATCGAGCGTGACGCTGCGCTTCGATGTGTTCAGCCACAAGAACAGCGCGCTTCGCTCCCGATGCGGTACGCCGTCCGGAAAGCGTCCATGCCCACGCGACTCATCGCCCACGCCCGGCCGTTCGATCTTGATGACATCCGCGCCATAATCGGCGAGCAGCTTCGTACACCACGGCCCAGCAACGCCGGACGTGAGGTCGAGGACGCGGAGGCCGGTGAGGGGAGGGTTGGTCATGTGGTCGCTCGTCGCTGGCCGGTTGGTGGAGACGATCGTAGCGGGATAAGCGTGAGGCGAACAGCGACCAGCGTGGTGCTCGTGTAAGAGAACGACTAGCAGCGCAGTGCGAACGATTACCCCAAGATCGTTCCCCTTCCCTTCAGGGAAGGGGCCAGGGGTTAGGTCCCACCGCGTCCCCACCCGCTTCGAGTTAGCACCCGATCGGCATACGATGGGGCTGTCCTGCACTCGCGAACACGCCGTCGGGCGACCCACCCGCCCTCCGAAAACATGAAAACTACGAAACGAAAGTAGATAACGAATCTGGACTGAACATAACTACCCGGCATCTCCCGACATCCGCCGCGCTTGCGGCGACCCATGCGGCTGCGGGTATACTCCCGCCAACATTCGGAGGCAGCAAGATATGTTCTCGGTACCGGCCATCTGTCACGAGCACGCCAAGCGATCCGATCGCTCGGACGGCCTTGCCATCGGAACGGAACGATGCCTGTCTTCGGGATGACGTGACCCACCGTCACAACACAGTCGAGGACAGGCCCACCCGCAGCGGTGGGCTTTCTGCTTGGAGCGAAAGGGAGTCGTCGGATGATTGAAGGCACATTGGTCAACCTCAGGGCACCCGACATGAGCGACCTCGAACGCAACACGCGCTGGATCAACGATCGCGACGTCACCCGCTACCTCGTCCTGCGCTACCAGATGCCCGGCCTCGCCGAGGAGGCGTGGATGCGCGAGCGTTGCGCCGCCCAGCCGTCGTACTTCGAGACCTTCTTCGCCATCGAGACGAAGGAAGGCGTGCACATCGGCAACACCAACTTCTTCGGCGCGTCACCGGAAAACCGGAGCGCGGAGGTCGGCATCATGCTCGGCGACAAGGACTACTGGTCGAAGGGCTACGGCAGCGACGCGATCCGGACGCTCCTCGGCTTCGGGTTCAACGAGATGAACCTGCATCGCATCGAACTGCTCGTGTACGCATTCAACGAGCGGGCGCAGGCGGCCTATCGCAAGTGTGGCTTCGTGGAAGAGGCGCGCCTCCGTCAGCACATCTTCCGCGAGGGCGCGTACCACGACGTGCTGCGCATGTCTGTCCTTCGTCCCGAGTTCTACGCGGGGAAGGATGGTGTTGCGTGATCGAAGGCAGCATCGTCAACCTGCGCGCGTTCGACATCGACGACGCGGCGCGCATGTTTCGCTGGCGGAACGATGCAGAGGTCGTCGAGTACCTGAACGTTCGCTACCCGACGCCGCTTGTCCGCGAAGGGGACTTCATGCGGCGCCGCGGGACCGCGCCCCAGTCGTTCACCAACGCCCATTTCGTCGTCGAGACGAAGGACGGCCTGCCTATTGGCCATGTCGG
>JANPBN010000459.1:0-4039 GCA_031430415.1 Dehalococcoidia bacterium | reverse complement strand
GCGGCGCTCGCCGTGGCGCTCACGATCGTGTGGGCGTTGGTATCTTCCGTGGGCACAGCGTATGGGCAGGAACCACGCGATCCACTCATCGATCCGATGGTGGGCGGTGATGGTTCGCGATTTCAGGTGGTTGGCCTCATCGGCTGGGTTCCCGGCGAGACGGTGCGCCTCCAAGTCGGCTTCGCGACCAGCGAGCCACTGACGTTCGCCGGGCCGTTCGCCTTTGAACAGCCCGTCACGGTTCTCCGCGACGGCACATGGAGCTTCCCGATCGTGGTGAACGATGCGCTTCTCGGGCGGCCGCCAGGAACGACGCCCGGTTACATCGTCGTTCGGGCTGAGAGCGGGACGCACACCGCGCAGAACGCCTACGTCTACTCCGTGAACGGATCACTCCCGGCGGGAGCGGATGCCTTCGCGCCGCTTGGCTTTGGGCCGGGGAGCGCTGGCGGAGCGGCGATCGCCCTGGCGCTCTTCGCGCTGGCGACGGGCGCTCTCTTGACGCTCAGCGGTGTGTGGCGCTTTCGCGATCTGGACCCGACGCGCCGCTAACGGCTGTCTTCCAGCGCAGGGCCGCGCCCACGAGCAGCAACACCGCGAGCAGTCCGAGCGCGCCGGGATCGGATGACCGCCCGCCGTCGTTCCGGTCGGTGATGTGGGCGATCGCGTGGAGCGCCGCGCCCGAACCGACGCCGACCATCGCCACGAACAGGGCGTCGCGCATGCGAAGGGCAAGCAGGAGCGTCAGGCCGAGTCCGATCTGAAACGCCCCGATGTCGTGCATGAAATGCTCGTTGTAGGGCTCGAAGGTGGCGATGTTGTCGTAGAACGACCGCGGCCAGAAGAATGCCCAGACACCCCACCAGACGAGCAGCGCTCCGCCAATGCCCGCAATCCCGACGCTGATCCGCGCTCCAGTAGGCATCGCCGCTCCCTTCATCGCACCGACGTCATGGCGCCGGTGCACAGCGATTGTACGCCGCTGCGACCCATCGTGAATCGGATGGTCGCATCACGCGAATAGCCCACTGGCACTCCAGCGTGACAGGAACTATGTAGGCCCTCACGCGCGGCGAGGCGCCAAGCCGTTCTCGATTGCGTACGCCGCAGCATCCACGCGGCCACGGGCGCCGATCTTCGTGTAGATGTTCGCGATGTGGCGTTGCACCGTCGCAACGCTGACGCCAAGCTGCGCGCCGATTTGCTTCCCCGTCGCTCCACCGGCGAGCAAGCGCAGGACCTGGCGTTCACGGTCGGTGAGTGCCGCTCCAGCCGACCGTCGCTTCTCGGCAGGACGGACAGCCATGAACTCGACAATCGCCCGAACGACCGCTTCCCAGTCTCCAAGGAAGGGCGCGGAGGATGAGCCGTCCATGATGAGCATGCGTGCCCCCGGAATGGCCGCGGCGAGTTCTCGCGCGTTCTCCACGCCGTCGAACTTGGCGTCGCGCCGTGCGAGCGTCAGTACAGGACAGACGACGTTCGGAGCATCGCCGCTGACGTCGGCGTTCGCGAGTGCGCGCAGGCAGGCGACCGCCGCTTCCTGCGTGATGGCGGCGCGCATGAGTGCGGCGTACTGCGCGGCTGTCGGCGCATCGGGCCACCCGAAGGCAGCCTGAGCGTACGTGTCCGTGTACATCTCCCAATCGTGGCGCAGAAGCGGACCCATGGCAGCCGTCGCGCGACGAAACATCTTCTCCCCGCGCAGGAACGCGCCCCAGAGGAGGAGGTGGGACACGCGCTCCGGGTTACGAGCGGCATACTGGATTGCGGCGGGACTTCCACCGATCGAACCCCACAGCGCAAACGACGCAAGACCATAGTGATCCACGACGGCGGCCAGATCGCGTGCCTGCCCTTCCGGAGTGAAGTCGATGTGATCGCGGTCGGAGAGCCCTGTGCCACGACAGTCGTACCGGACGACCCGGCACGCCTCGCCAAGAGCGTCCGTCCACGCGGCGACCGGAGGGATGGCGTACTCGGCCTGTACGTGCGACCACGGCGGCGTGGCGGCAACGACCAGCGTCTGCTCGCCGCGGCCGATGACCATCGTCGCGAGCCGAAGGCCGTCTGATGCCGTCGCGTATTCGATCTGCGGTTCCACGGCGCCATTCTAGCGGCCGCATCCCGCGGATGGGCGCCGTACCGCTAGAGCGCTAGCCCCAGTTCACGAAGGAACGCGTCGCTGTTCGGCTCGCGGCCCATGAAGTCCCTGACAAGCACATCTCCGTCGACGGACCCGCCGCGCTCCAGGATCGCGGTCCGGTAGTGGAGGCCTGTCGTGCGGTCGAGGACGCCGGCGGCTTCGAAACGTGTGAACATGTCGTCGCCGAAGACCCGCGACCAGAGGTAGCCGTAGTAGCCGGCGTCATAGCCAAAGAGGTGGCCGAAGCCAGACTGGAAGTGCGTGCCTTCCGGGTACGGGAAGCCCGTTACGTGGTACAGCTCCCGGAGCACGGCGTTCGTGTCACCGCTGAAGCCCGGCGAGTGGTACGCGAAGTCGAGGCGGGCGAAGAACATCTGCCGAAGCGTCGCGATGCCAGAGCTGACGTTCTTGGCGCGAATCATCGCGTCGAGCAACGCGTCCGGCAGCGGCTCGCCGGTCTCATGGTGGCGCGAGAAGCGACGGAGGACGTCGCGATCCCACACCCAGTGCTCGAGCATCTGCGACGGCGCTTCGACGAAGTCTCGCTCGGTCGAGGAGCCGCTGAACTCCAGGTACTTGGTGCGCGTCAGCGTTTGGTGCAGGATATGCCCGAACTCGTGAAAGAAGGTCACCACCTCGGTATGGCGCAGGAGCGAAGGCGCTTCGGCGGTCGGCTTCGTGAAGTTCGCGACGATGGCGCTGATCGGCTGCTGGTACGTCCCGTCCTCGAGCAGGCGGCCACCGCGGAGCGTGAACGCGGCCGCATGGCCAAACTTGTTGGGCCGCGGGTACAGATCCATGTAGAAGCGTGCGAACGGCGCCGCGCCATCGGCGTCGTAGATGTCGAATGCCTGGACGTCCTCGTGCCAACGCGGTGCGTCGGGCGCCGGTTCGTAGCGGATGCCGAGCAGTTCTTGCGTGACGAAGAACAGGCCCTCGACGACGGCGTCGAGCGGAAAGTACGTCGCCACCTCGAAGTCATCGACGGCGTATTCGGTCTTGTGGAGGCGGTTCGTGTAGAACCACCAGTCCCAGATGTCGATGTGCGCATCACCCGTGTGCTCCTGTTTCGCCCGGCCGAGGTCGGCGAGGTCGACATCGGCCTTCACACGCACCTTCTTCTCGAGGTCAGTGAGGAACGACATGACGTTGTCCCGACTCTTCGCCATGCGCTTCTCGACGATGTAGGACGCCCACGAGTCGTACCCGAGCAGCGTGGCCACTTCGTTGCGGACGCGGATCGCGTCCTCCAGCACCTTGATGTTGCCTTCGCCGCCCTTGACCTGGTTCTTCATGAACAGTTCCCGACGCAGCGCCGCGTTCTCGGCGTTGTCCATGAACGGCATGATCTCCGGATAGTCGAGCGACACGCGGTACTTCGTCTGACCGCCCTCGACGACGGTCTTGAGTCCATCGATCCAGCGATCCGGCATGCCCGCGAGCTCCTCGCGCGTTGCGAGAACGCCGTCGTCCCATTCGTCGATCGCAAGGCGGAACTCGGTGCCGAGCTCGACGAGCCGGTTCATCAGCTCCTGCACGCGCTCGCGCTGCTCCTTCGGCAGCCCGAAGCCAATACGCTTGTAGTCTCGGAGCGCGTGCTCGAGCACGCGCTGGTCATCGCCGGTCAGGCCGCGCGCCTCCGCGCTCTCGGAGTACTCATGGATTGCGTTGTAGAGGTCCTCGCGGAACCCGAGGCCAACGGCGTACTTGCTGAGCGTCTCCTCCCACTCCCGAGCTGTCTCGCGGAGGGCATCGTCCGCCGAGACGTAGGCCATGAAGCCGTACGAACCGGATGTCTGGGCGATGATGTCAGACGCCCGCTCGAGCGCCTGGAACGTGCTGGAGAACGACCGCTCGGCCGTGGGCGTGGCGACGATGGCGGCGATCGCCTCA
>JANPBN010000458.1:0-1817 GCA_031430415.1 Dehalococcoidia bacterium | reverse complement strand
GGCTCGGCGTTGTGCGCGGGCATCGCGCGCTCGCCCGAATGCCGGCGCTGCGGCGGTGATCGCCTCGATAGCGCCGGCGAGATCGCCTTCGTTCGCGGCGCGGATGAGGCCGCGGTCGTACTCGGCCGCAGAGAGCGATGTTGCGATGTCCCGCGCGGCAAGGCGGCCGGCCTCGAAGCGCGTGACCGCCGACGAGGCGGCGAGATCGTCGAGCGTCATCGCGGGGCGTCCGTCGATCGCTTCGGCGACGGCGCGGAAGAAGTACGACGGGAGGTGGCGGCCGCTACGGCCGGCGTCAGCCCGGGCGTACGAGATCGACAGGTGTTCGTCCGCACTCTGGAGCGCGAGCCAGAAGCCTAGTGGCTCCTCATCGGGTTCGGTGCGCAGCGGCAGCTCACCGTGACCGGCGGCGTTGATCTGCTTGCGTTCGTGCTCCAGCAGCAGCGGATCGGGCCGCGACGGCGGCGGCCAGGCCCGCTCGGCGACACCGACGAGGCACACCGCGCGGAACCGCAGGTGGCGCAGCGACGACGCATCGATGACGGCGACACCCTGGCGGCCAAAGAGGCGTACCGGTTCGTTGAGCACGCGGGACGTGTCGCGCGACTCGAAATCCTCGCGCACGGCGCGCGCGAACGTCTCGAAGGGCACGCGTTCCTGCACAGCCGCGAGTGCGGCCAGATCCTTGAGTGCATCGAGGAGCGGTTCCGTGCCATCGGCGTAGGTCGCGCAGAGTCCGCGAAGAAACGCCAGATGCTCGCCCCACGTCGCCTCGCCGGGACGCTGCGCGAGCGCGGCGTGGAACGCCTCGGCGAACTGCAGGAGTTCGTGGACACGGCCGGCCTTGTCGGCAAGCCACGAGAAGCGGGGATCCTTCGCGCGTTCGATCATTTCGCTTGCGAGACGTGGCAGCCGTTCGCGCCACTGGCCAATGCCCTCGATGACGGCGGCCTCGCGGGTGAAGGTCTCCCAGGCAGCGGGACGGAACGCGGGCCAGCGCCTTTTTGTGTCCGGCGGAAGCACCGTTTCGGTCAAGAACTCCATGACGGGCGCGCGCTCGAACGTCTCGTGGGAGGCCGCGAGGCTAAGCAGCGAAAGCACGCGGCGCCCGAGCGGATGCGTCGAGAGCAGGCGCCCATCGTGCAGGTACGTCTCGATGCCGGCCTCGCCGAAGATCTCGTCGATCAGGGCGCGGTAGGGCTCGCGGTGGCGGTAGGCGATCGCCATCTCGTGGAAGCGAATGCCTTCGCTGGCCCAGCGCAGGCAGGTACGGGCGGCCTCCCAGATCTCGCGCACGGTATCAGGCGCATTCGTCAGCGCGACACTCGGCGCGCCGATCGGCGGCGCATCGGCGACGGGTGCGCGGAAGACGCGCTCGGCGATCGTGGCCGTTGTCGCGGCTGCGGCCGTGCGATGCGTCGCGCCCTCGATCGCCATGATGCGTTCGCGAAAGGCGGCGTGGGCAGCGTCCACATCGAGTCCGCTTTCGGGCAGGAGGATCGTGGCGCCTGCGCTGCGGGCGCAGTGTTCGATGAGCTGCATCTGGAGGTGCGCTGGTTGCCAGAGTCCGTAGACGATCAGAGGCGTCTCGGGCGTCTGTGACAGCGCGGCGCCGTAGTTATCGGCGATCGATGCGAAGCCGGCGCGGCGCTCGCGGTATCGTCGATAGAGGCGCGCCAGTTCGTCGGCCTTGTCGTCCCCGTGGGCGACGGCGGCGAAGCCATCGGCATCGAAGCCGCCCTGCTCGATTTCGCGGAAGAGACGGCGGAGCGCATCGGCGAATCCCTGGCGGCCGGCGATCACGCCGAAGTAACCGC
>JANPBN010000457.1:0-2962 GCA_031430415.1 Dehalococcoidia bacterium | reverse complement strand
GCGAGCAGGAGCGCCGATGCGTTGTTGTTGACCGCCATCCCCGCCTCGGCGCCCGTGACGCGCCGGATGAGCGGAGCAAGCAACGTGTGGCGTGAGCCGCGATCGCCCTGCCGCAGGTCGAACTCCAGGTTGCTGTAGCCCTCGCTCACGGCGGCCATTGCGTCGATCGCCTCGCGCGCAAGCGGCGCCCGCCCGAGGTTCGTGTGGAGGATGACGCCCGTCGCGTTGATCAGGCGCGCGAGCGGCGGGGCCAGCGCTTCGTCGATGCGCCATGCCGCGGCCTCGGCGAGAGCGTCGACCTCCGGACTCGCTGCGCCGTCAGTTATGTCGCGTCGGGCCTCGTCGAGCACCTCGCGCACGATGTCCGACGCGAGACTGCGTGCGGATACGCCTCGGAGCAGCCGGTGCCGGAGCAGGACATCGACCGACGGCAGCGCGCGCAAGCGATCGTGGTGGTTGCTTGAATCTTTGATGGAACATCGTATCGCGCGGGGTTGGTCGACGTCACCGGTCCGGCGTATAATCTGCGGAGCATGGGGGTAACGCGATGGATCGCATCACCGAACTTGCGGCCGAACTGACCATCCTCCTCGAATGCCTCGACCGGGAAGTCGCGGCGGCAGATCGCAACGATCTCATGCCGCCGCTGGCGTGGCTGGACGAGGCGAGCCAGTGGCTACGCTACGAACTGGCGCGTACGAGCAGCGGGGAGCCGGATCCGGTGCCCTTCACGTATATTCCGCTCGCGTACCGAAGGTAGCTCAGGCCGCCTGCGTCGAGGCTGCCTGCACGTCGACGGCGCCCGGCAGGCGGCGACGCTCGTGCCGCGTACTCATCAGGTAGACCACCGACAGCGCTCCAATGACGAGCGCCTGCGCGGCGCAGACGCCTCCGAGCAAGATCGTCATGTCGCGCCAGAATGGCTCCGGGAACATCTGGATCAGGTGGTCTCGCGCGGGGTCGAGTTGCCAGAGATCGTTGGTGAAGAAGATTCTGTGGAATCGCTCGAAGGCGGCATCGAACCCGAACGCCGCGACGATGCCGATGCCGCCGACGACAGCGACCCCGAGGCCCAGCCCCGCGAGCGCCTGGCCGGCGAGTTGGCGCACATTGCCATCGCGCGCCCAGATGAAGAACGCCACGACGTACAGCAGGACGTAAACGACGGCCACCTCCTGGATCCGGTTCACCTGCACGAAGATCGCCTTTACGTCCTCCATGTGCGCCGTTTCGCGCGCCTTTAAGACC
Organism: Dehalococcoidia bacterium; assembly: GCA_031430415.1. Taxonomy (GTDB): domain Bacteria; phylum Chloroflexota; class Dehalococcoidia; order DSTF01; family JACRBR01; genus JANPBN01. Next base: position 1,714 of record JANPBN010000457.1, on the reverse strand, counting down.
GGTGTCGGCAGCCCGTCCTCGGTCACGGTGTGATAGAAGGTCGTCTCGTCGTTGTTGAAGTAGTCGCGCAGGGCGGCGGCCGTCGAATCGAGGTCGGCGCGAGAGAGCCCGGTCGCCTCCTCGGCGCCGTAGCGATCGAACGAATAGTCGTAGACGAGTGGTGCATTCGCGAACAGCCGGATGTTCGTCGTGACGAGCGCAACCGGCAGTGCGATGATGAAGGCGATTGTGGCGAGTACGCGAGCAAAGCCCATAGCTGGGTTCCCCTTTGCCGCCCCGCCTACCGCGACAATCGCATTCTCTCCCTGTGATCGCATCTTGTCAAGCAAATCTTTCCAGGCGACAGTCGCCGATCGCGCGCTGAGTGCCTGACCCGATGACCGGACGCCACCAGCACTACCCTCGACGGAGCGGCGCCGGGATAATGCCGGCGTGACACCAACATCCTCCGCTCCTCTGACGGTCGCCGGACTCGGGCCCGGGAATCCCGGTCTGCTCACGATCGAAGCCCGCGATCTGTTCTCCGGCGCCGATGAGGTGTGGCTGCGCACATCGCGCCATCCGACCGTGGCGTCACTGCCACAGGGGCCGCGATACGAGTCGTTCGATGCGGAGTACGACGCGGCTGCCACGTTCGAGGAGGTGTACGCACGCATCGCGGAGCGCGTTCTAGCGCTGGCGCGGCGACCGGAGGGCGTCATCTACGCCGTGCCCGGACATCCACTGTTCGGCGAGGCGACAGTGCAGCGACTGCTGTCCGACGCGCAGGACGCCGGCATCGCGGTACGGATTGTCGCTGGCGTCAGCTTCGTCGACGCGCTGGCGGCGGAACTGTCCATCGACCCTGCGGCGGATGGGCTGCTGCTCCTCGACGCCCTCCAACTCGGTGAACATCGTCGGCTGCTCGTGCCGCAGCGGCCCACCATCATCGCGCAGGTGTACAACCAGCAGGCGGCGTCGCAGGCGAAGCTTGCACTGCTCGATGTCTATCCGCCGGAGCATCCCGTCACGGTCATCAGCGCGGCGGGTGAGGCAGGCGTCATGCGCAACGACGTACCGCTGCGCGCGCTCGATCACGACGCGGGGATGTACACGCATCTGACGTCGCTGTATCTGCCACCGTTGAGCCTCGTGGACGACATCCGCACATTCGAGGGCCTGCGCGCAGTCGTCGCACGCCTGCGGTCGCCGGATGGCGGCTGTCCATGGGATCTGGAGCAGACGCACGACTCGCTGAAGCGATTCCTGCTCGAAGAGGCGTATGAGGCGCTCGATGCGCTCGATGGCGGCGAGCCGGCGACGATGGCGGAGGAACTCGGCGATCTGCTCATGCAGGTCGTCCTCCACGCGCAACTCGGCGAGGACGAGGGCACGTTCGGCATCGAAGATGTGCTCGCGGCGATCGCGGCCAAGCTGATCCGGCGCCACCCTCACGTCTTCGGCGACGTGAAGGTCGACGGCGCGGGCGAGGTACTCCGGAACTGGGAGACGCTGAAGAAAGCCGAACGCGGCGATGCGCCGCTGCTGGACGCCGTGCCGCTGGCGATGCCGGCACTGGCGCAGGCGCAATCCGTGCAGGGCCGCGCGACGAAGGCCGGGCTCGGCGACCCGCCGACGGCCGGCGCGGCCCTCGCTGCGCTGTTTGCGTCGACCGCGGGCGGGACGGCGACGCTGGAGTCGATGGGCGAGATGCTATTCGGCATCGTCGCGCTGG
>JANPBN010000456.1:0-3046 GCA_031430415.1 Dehalococcoidia bacterium | reverse complement strand
GCACGGTCGCGATGAGGAGCGACGTCCCCGGTGAAACCAGTGGTCCGGCACGGGTGGCGTTGAAGCAGGAAAGGAACGACCGCGCGACGGAAGGTGATGGATCGTTGTCGGCGGCGGGAAGGGGCGGCGTGCAGGCCCATGCGCCCTCCGTGGGGTCGGAGAAGTCGGGGTTCGCGTTGAGGTTGAAGTCGGCGCCGGGAAGCGGCCGGATCAGGGTTTCCGGCGCAACGACCATGAAGTTCGCGGCGGCGAACTGGAAGGCGGGAGCGCTGTAGTTGACGAGTACGACGCCGATGTCGACGGCTGTGGTGCCCTCCGCGTAGGTGCACGACGACTGGATGCCGTCTGTCGTCATATCGCAGTCGATCTCGACCGTAACGGGTCCGGCCGGATCCGCCGCTTGCGACGGCAGGATCGGCTGCACGGTCGCCGGACCGACGGCGGCTGCCGACACGCCCGGCGAGAACGTCGCGCCGTGTTTGGGCCGAGGCGTACCCGTAGGCGCGACGATCGTGGCGCTCAATACAATGAAGACGGATGCGAGAAGGAGGCGACGATACATCGGCAGACTTCCTGATGCGCCCAGTAGAGCGAGTATACGCCCCATCAGTGGGATGTCAACGGGGCTGCCCTCGGGCCGCATCGGGAAGCACTGCGCATGCGAGGCGGATGGGATCGCGTGACTGCTTGTCAGGGGGAGAACTCGCCCCTATACTGAGTCGCGCCTCGGATGGAGGCGCTTTGTCCGTTATCTCCAAGGAGGGGGCGTGCCGAAGCGTACGTATCAGCCGAAGCGGATTCCCCGCCGCCGGCGGCACGGGTTCTTGCACCGCATGGCGACCGTCGGTGGGCGCAATGTGATCCGCTCGCGCCGGGCCAAGGGCCGCAAGCGCCTGGTCGTCGTCTAGGACGTTCCGCAATGGTGCGCGCCTCGCGGCGCCGCGCCCATCGATGCGCAGAGAAGAGCGGCTACGGCGGCGACGAGACTTTCAAACGGCCTACCGTCGTGGCCGGACGCAGGGAAACGGCGTCCTTGTGCTCCGAATCGTGGAGAACGGGAGCGATGTGACCCGCTGGGGGTTCGTCGCAGGGAAGGTCGTCGGCGGCGCGGTCGTGCGCAATCGCGTGAAGCGAAGGTTGCGCGAGGCTGGGCGCTCACTAGACGTAACGAGTGGCCTCGACATCGTTGTCGGCGCTCGTAAGGCGGCCGCAGAAGCGAATTACGCGCGATTGCGCGAAGCCCTGGTCTCGTTGCTGAAGCGCCACGGAGCGCTCCGGGAGCCGGGTTCGCCGATTGCAGTACAGGAGAACCCGTGAAGAGGCTCGCCCTCGCGGCCATTCGCTTCTACCAGCGGCGCATTTCGCCCGGACTGCCGGCTTCGTGCCGCTTTCAGCCCACCTGTTCCGAATACGCGTCCGAGGCGATCGAGCGGTACGGCGCCGTCCGTGGCAGCGCGATGGGCGCCTGGCGGATCCTTCGTTGCAACCCACTGAACGACGGCGGCTTCGAGCCGGTCCCCGAGCGCCATCGGCCTCCCGGACAAGGGTCCGCACGAGCTTGATTGTTTCACGTGGAACACCCCTTCCCCTTCCCGCCAACGATATTGGGCATGTTTCACGTGGAACATCGCGGCGGCGCGCTGTATTCGCGCTTGCGGCGATATCCCTAGCGGCTCTTGTCCTCGGGGCTTGCGCCAGCGCGCCGGGGCCCCGCGGCTGGGCGGGAGCGCAGACGATCAGCGTCGAGGGCCAGCCGCTGATCCTGGCGGCGCATCGCGACGACCTGTACGCCCTTCCGGACTCGACGATCCCGTCGTGGCAGTTCCCGCCGCGTGACCGGGGCACCTACGCCCTGAGCGTCGCCGCCAAGGACGCACTCCGCGAGCAGGTCGACGGGCTGGCACTCTCTGGCGACGACGCCACGGGCGTCGAAAAGCTGATCGATGACCTCACGGTGCAAGGTCCGAGCGTCAAGGCGCTCAAGGACGCGGTCGACGCGCTCCAGGTCGATGATTCGGCGCGTTCCGCCTTCAAGAAGTCCGTCGATGCCGCGACGAAGGATGAGAAGGACGCCCTTAGGGGCATTAAGGCCCTGTACGGGTCCCTAGGGGTGTCGGAAGACGCTGCTTCGACCTACGTGCCGTCGTACGGCGGCTGGGTGTTTGCGCTCGACACGCGGAACGGCAGTTCCACCTGGGTCTTCGACTCGGGAGACAAGATCGTGGGCGGCGTCGCGGTGGATGGCGATCGCGTCTACTTCGGCACGAAGGGCCGGAAGCTGTACGCGCTGCAAGCAGACTCGGGTGCGGTCGCCTGGCAGGTGAAGCTCAAGGGCGAGATCTGGGCCACGCCGGTGATCGATGGCGACGGCCTCTTCGTGACCACGCTCGACGGCACGATCTATCGCATCGACGCAAACACGGGCGCGGTCAAGTGGGAGCATCACGTGAGCGCAGGCGTGGCGGCCGAAGCGGTGGTTGCAGATGGCGTCGTGTACGCCGGCTCCTTCGACAACAAGCTCTACGCGCTCGATGCCGAGACGGGCAGCCGAAAATGGGCGTTCGAGGCCGACAACTGGTTCTGGGCGTCGGCGCTGGTCGATGACGGAACCGTCTACGCCGGCAGCCTCGATGGCAATGTGTACGCGATCGATGCAGCGAGCGGCAGCGAGAAGTGGGCGTTCGACGCCGGTGCGCCCGTTCGTTCTACGCCCGTACTTGCGGGCGGCGGCCTCGTGGCCGTCTCACGCGATGGCGAAATGTTCAAGATCGACCTCGAGACGGGCTCCGCGATCGGCACGTCGGTCAGGGTCGGGACACGTGTCGAGTCGGACCTGTCGGTGGATGCGCTGAACCAGGTCTACGTCGTGCCGAGGAGTGCTGTCGTATATACCGTGGACGCCACGGGCGACCTGGCTGTCGGGTCGCTCGTGCTGCCGCGCTAAGGGGAACGTATGGACCTGCTCATCGAGCTGTTCCACATCCTGCTCGTCACGCCGATGACGAACGTGCTGGTGGCGCTCGCCCGCGTCTTCGGCGGCAACTTC
>JANPBN010000455.1:0-1571 GCA_031430415.1 Dehalococcoidia bacterium | reverse complement strand
GCTGTTCAAGCTGCACGACCGCCGCGACCGCGAGATGGTTCTCGGCCCGACGCACGAGGAGATCGTCGTCGACCTCTTCAAGAAGCAGGCGCAGAGCTACCGCGACATGCCGCTGATGGTCTACCAGATCCAGACGAAGTTTCGCGACGAGGCGCGCCCCCGCGGCGGCCTGATGCGCGTCCGCGAATTCACCATGAAGGACGCCTACTCCTTCGACGCGACGTGGGAGGCGCTCGACGCGAGCTACATCGCCGCCCGCGACGCCTACGTCCGCATCTTCGAGCGCTGCTCCATCCCCGCGATCCCGGTGCAGGCCGACTCCGGCGCGATCGGCGGCAAGGAGAGCGAGGAGTTCATCTTCATCACGGAGAGCGGCGAGGATACGGTGCTGCTCTGCGCCCGCTGCGGCTACGCGGCGAACGAGGAGAAGGCAGACCACCAGAAGACCGCTGTTCCGGCGGAAGAACCGCTGCCGCTGGAGGAGATCGACACCCCCGGCCAGAAGACGATCGATGACCTCGTGAAGTCGCTCGGCATCGCCCACAACCGCACACTAAAGGCCGTCTTCTACGAGGCCGACGGCGCCCTCGTCTTCGTCGCCATCCGCGGCGACCTCGAGGTGAACGAGGCGAAGCTGCGCAACGCCCTCAAGGCCGTCGAAGTCGCGATGCTCGACGAACAGGGCGTGCGAAAGCACAACCTCGTCGCCGGTTCGGCGTCGCCGGTCGGCCTCAAGGGCGCAAAGATCGTCGCCGACGACACCGCCGTTGCGGCGCACAACCTCGTCGCCGGCGCCAACAAGCCCGACACCCACCTCCGCAACGTCAATCACGGACGCGACTGGCAGGCCGACATCGTCACGGACATCTCGCGGGCGCGTGAAGGCGACGCCTGCGCGCGCTGCGGCGGCACGCTCGAGACGAAGCGCGGTATCGAGATGGGGCACGTCTTCAAGCTCGGCACCGTCTACACCGAGAAGCTCGATGCAACCTTCACCGATGAGGAGGGCGCGATCAAGCCCGCCATCATGGGCTGCTACGGCATCGGCGTCGGGCGTGTCTTCGCTGGCGTGATCGAGGCGAACCATGACGAGCGCGGCATCATCTGGCCGCCGAACATCGCGCCGTACGACGTGCATCTCGTCGCGATCGGCCTCGATAAGCCGGGGGTCCGCGAGAGCGCCGAGCAGGTCTACCAACAGCTCCAGGACGCCGGCTTCGAGGTGCTCTACGACGACCGCGAGGAGGGCTCCGCCGGCGTCAAGTTCAACGACGCCGATCTGCTCGGCATGCCGATCCGCGTCACCGTCAGCCCCCGCAGCATCGAGGGTGGCGGCGCCGAGGTGAAGCGGCGCACCGAGAAGGACGCCCGCGTCGTCGCCCTCACCGACGCCGCCACCACCGTGCGAGATCTGCGCGGACCCTAACCGACCTCGCCCGCGCCCAATCTTGCCCGCGACCTAACCCCTCGCCCGCGCCGAACCTCTCGTAGCTGCGGAGCTTCAGCTCCGCCCGGGCCTGCAAACGCAAAGGGCATGTGTTCGCGTAGTCGCGCGCGGCGACACTACGATC
>JANPBN010000454.1:0-2415 GCA_031430415.1 Dehalococcoidia bacterium | reverse complement strand
GCGCCCTTGGCGTCTTTGCGTTCAACCGACCGAAGTCACCGTCGTATCCGCGCCCTTACCCTCAAGCTTGAGCTTCCCCTCGGACTGCAGCTTGTGGAGATGCGACAGCACTTGCCCCGTCGCCATGAGCAACAGCCGCTTGTCCAGTTCCGGGTAGATCGCCTTCACCAGCGACTTCGCGTTGTCCTTGCCCTTCGCGACGAGCGACACGATCTGCTCCTCGCGCTGCTGCCGATGGTCGATCAGCTCCTGCAACTTCCGGTTCGGATCCTGCACGAGCGGCCCGTGGCCCGGCGCGAGCAAGCCCGCGTTCACCGACTGCATCTTCTTCAGCGACCGCACGTACTCGCCCATGTCGCCGTGCGGCGGCGGCCCGATCGCCGCCGTGCCGACGCCCAGCACGTTGTCGCCCGCGAACAGCACGTCGTCCTCCTCCAGATAGCTGCAGAGGTGCCCCGCCGTGTGCCCCGGCGCATGCACGCAGCGCAGATGCAGCGAGCCGATGCGCAACACGTCGCCGTCCTGCACGCGCACGTCCGGCACGGCCTTCGCGGCCTCGGCGCGCCACTTCTTCGCCATCTCGCGGGCTTCCTTCTGACCCTCCGGGATCTCCATGTCGCCCGTCTCGAGTTCCGGCTTAAGCAGCAGTTCCTCCTCGTCCGCATGGACGACGATCTGCGCTCCCGTCGCCTCGCGCAGCCGGTGCGCGCCCGACGAGTGGTCGTAGTGGTGGTGCGTGATGATGATGTACTTGAGCTTCTCGGCGCCCGCCTCGCGCAGCGCCGTCATCCGCTTCTCGAACGACTCGTCATCCCCGAAGCCACTGTCGATGATCGCGTGCTCGCCCCCGTCCGAGATCAGGAAGACGTTCGGCGGATACGGCTGCTGAAACCACGAGACATCGACGTGCAGGCTGGTGACGTGCGGTGAAACCTGATCCGCCATGCGGCTCCTCTCTTGTCGCCCTGCCGGCCGCTCCGCACCAGCGGTGCGTCGTCCTGCCGGCCGCTCCGCACCAGCGGTGCGTCGTCCTGCCGGCCGCTCCGCTCCAGCGGTGCGTCGTCCTGCCGGCCGCTCCGCTCCAGCGGTGCGTCGGGCCAATGTGCGCGCCCGCCCCGGCGCTGCGATCCTACGCCACCGCCGCCGATGGGTCGAGCCACCTGGTATTCCCGGCAACGTCGCCGGCCCCGGTCCGGTGTATGACGAGTTGGCGCGGGCCTAAGGCAAGATGTCCGTGGCGCTCTCCGCCGCGGCGATCCGGGCGCGACATCCAGCCCGTAGGGGCACGGCTCGCCATGCCCGTGCCGCTTCCAGCGACCCACTTCCTCAGCCCAGCACCCAACCCGTGGTAGCGCAGGCACTCCTGCCTGCAAGCGCGGGCAACGCGCATCACTCGTACGGCGTAGCCTCCACCGCGCCGGCTCGGTGGAATGGCTCCGCTCCCGACAGCCGCTCAATCGCCAGCGATCGAAATTCAGTCGACATCGTCGCTTCCTCTGCGGCACGCGATCTCGCATCTCGCATCCCGCCTCCCGCATCCATCGCCCACACGCCCCTCACACCACACGCACATCCACCTCATCGCCACCCGCAGCCTCCACGCGGCCGACGATCGCCCCCGGCAGACCCTCCGCGTGCAGTCGCGCCACCATCGATGCGGCGGCGTCGGGCGGCAGCGCGACGAGCAGTCCGCCGGATGTCTGCGGATCGAACAGCACGTGCGCGATGTCTTCCGGCACGCTCGCGTCAACTTCGACCCGGCCAGCGAGGCCTTCGCGGTTGCGCCCCGCGCCGCTCGTGATGAACCCCGCGCGCGCATACTCCAGCGCCCCCGGCAGTACCGGCGCCGCTGACGCTTCGATCACGATCCGCACGCCGCTGCGCGATGCCATCTCGCGGGAGTGGCCCAGCAGCCCGAAGCCCGTGACATCGGTGAGCGCATGCGCGCCCGCATCGCGCGCGAGGTGCGACGCGTGGCGGTTGAGCATCAGCATGCTCGCCTCCGCCGCCTTCGCATGTCCACTCGGATCGCCATCGGCCCGCGCCGCCGTCAGCACGATGCCCGTGCCGAGCGGCTTCGTCAGCACCAGCGCATCGCCCGGCAGCGCGCCGGCCTTCGCCAGCACCTGCTGCGGGTGCACCACGCCCGTCACGCTCAGCCCGTACTTCGGCTCCACGTCGTACAGCGTGTGGCCGCCGGCGATGACGGCGCCCGCTTCCGCCACCTTCTCCGCGCCGCCACGGAAGATCTCCGAGAGGATCGCCGGATCGAGATCCTGCGGAAACGACGCGACGTTCAGCGCGAGCAGCACCTCGCCGCCCATCGCGTAGACGTCGCTCATCGCGTTCGCCGCGGCGATGGCCCCGTACGTGTACGCGTCATCAACCACCGGCGGGAAGAAGTCGATCGTCTGG
>JANPBN010000453.1:0-2814 GCA_031430415.1 Dehalococcoidia bacterium | reverse complement strand
CGTGCGCAGACGACGCCGTCGGCCTGTACAAATACATGAACACCCGCGCCCGGCGCTGTCCCGTTCGGCCGATACTCCTCGAAGGAGCCTACGTGGATTTTCCTTGGCCCCGGGTTGCTACTGGCATCTCTTTGCTCTGGTCAGCGGTAGCGGTCGTCATCGTCACCGTGACCATGGCATTGACGGCGCACGAGGACCTCGTGCAGAAGAGTGGGCCCAGCGCTCCGATCGTCGTGGCCAGTCAAACGGCCGAACCAAGCCGCCCGCGCGGGGTTCCCATCGACGCCGTCCTCGTCACTGACGACACAGTCCTCGGGGCCGTCTCGACGCTTGAGGCTACTCCAGGGGACGCGCCGCACCTCTTCTACTGGCTCACCTGTGATGACCGGCTTCTCACCATCGCGACGACAAGAGAGACCATTTACGCCGAACTGGATTGTGGTCGCTACTGGTTAGTGCACGAGGTCGTTCGGCCATACCAGGGCCAACCCGTCCGAGTGCAAATCGGCGCTGGTCCGGGGGCATTGCTCATCGTCGAGGCGACGGCCGCCGGAGCGGCTCGATTCGACGTGGACGCTGTTTGGGTCCAGTCGCGATAGGGACTTCTCGATCGTACGTTGGTGCGCGCTCGGCCACGCCGCCATAGTGACACCCTGGGTGCATCGCCAACGATGCAGGGACGCACGCCATGACCCGATCGTGTCAGGCGCCACACGCGCGCTCGCACGCGTACATGCGTCACTGAGCCTCCCCCGGTTGTCCGGACAGTTGGCTTCTTGGCGCATTCAAGCCGCATGCACGCCTCCCGTGTACAGCCGTTCGTGGCACTCGCGCTGGCTGCGCACGTGTGGTCGCCCGCTAGCGGGGCGGGGCAGGGCTTGGTACAACGCGGCCATGGCTGATGCTGTTTCGCTGATCACACGGAACCTGCAAGACGTACTCGGGCGCGAGGATCTCGAGCGCCTCATCGCGACGAAGACGCCGCTGAAGCACTACATCGGCTTCGAGATCTCGGGGAAGATCCACCTCGGCACGGGGCTGGTATGCATGTCGAAGGTGCGCGACTTCGTCGAGGCGGGCGTCGAGTGCACGATCTTCCTCGCCGACTGGCACTCGTGGATCAATGACAAACTCGGCGGCGACCGCGAGGTGATCCGGCGGCTCGCGAGCTCGTACTTCGCCGAGGGGATGAAGGCGTCGTTTCGCGCAGCCGGCGGCGACCCGTCGAAGCTGAAGTTCGTGCTGGGGAGCGACCTGTACCACAACAACGACACGTACTGGGCATCGCTGATCGATGTCAGCAAGAACACGACGCTGGCGCGGATGCAGCGCAGCATCACGATCCTCGGCCGCCAGGAGGGCGAGTCGGTGGACTTCGCCAAGCTGATCTACCCGGCGATGCAGGTTGCGGACATTTTCGAAATGGGCGTCAACATCGCGCATGCGGGCATGGACCAGCGGAAGGCGCATGTCGTCGCACGCGATGTCGCGTCGAAACTGAAGGTGAGGCCGCTGCGAGACGCGACGGGCGCGCAGATCAAGCCGGTGTCCGTGCATCATCCGCTGCTGCTGGGGCTGAAGAAGCCTTCGACCTGGCCGCCGACGGAGGGCGACCCGGCGGACTTCCTGGCGTCGATGAAGATGAGCAAGTCGGACAAGAGCTCCGCGCTGCTCGTCCACGACTCCGAAGATGAGATCCGCGCGAAGATCCGCAAGGCGTTCTGCCCGCCCGACTCCGCAGGCTTCAATCCGATACTCGACTGGGTCCGCAAGCTGATCTTTCCTCGCGACGGTGAGTTCCGCATCGCGCGGGCGGAGCAGCACGGCGGCGACCTGCGCTTCACCGCGCCGGAGGAGGTCGATGAGGCGTTCCTGTCGGGCGCTTTGCACTCAGCCGATCTGAAGAACGGCGTCGCAGAGTGGCTCGTCGAGGTGCTGCGGCCGGCGCGGGAGGCGTTCGCGTCGCCGGACCGGCAGGCGGCGCTGGCGGAGCTGGACACGCTGATCTCGCGCTGAGGTTTCAACGCAAAGACGCAGAGGGCGCAAAGGTTATGCGCGTCTGGGCGGTTGGGGTCTTGTGACGGATGACCGGGCGCCGCGTGTGCGGTGTTCGCGTACCAAGCCGGGATTTGAACGCCCACACCGTTCCGGGGGGCGGCGCAGAGACACACAGGTCGGTAGCGGGGGTGGGCACAGCGCGCTGTGCCCCTACGGCGTCCTACACGGTTACGGGGCGGGCACGGCAAGCCGTGCCCCTACGATGACGGGGCCCCGACCGCCGTTCGGCCTTCACCGACGGGACATGGGCCTATACGATCCCCGCATGGATGAGCACATCTTCGACCAGCATCCGCATCGCGTGCGGCTGGAGTGGGGGCGGCGCGGGGTCAGGGCGGCGGTGGAGCGCGGCGACATTGTCGTGGTCGTTGATGCGCTGAGCTTCACGTCGGCGGTCGCGACGGCGGTCGCGCATGGCATCGATGTGTATCCGCTCGGCGAGGATGACGATGCTGTGGCGTTCGCGCGGATGAAGGAAGCGGAACTCGCCGTACGCCGCGACGAGGTGCCCGGCCTCGGGCGGTTCTCGCTGTCGCCGCTGACGTTCACACATGACTCGGCGGGCGCGCGCGTCGTTATCGCATCACCGAACGGGGCGACGTGCGCACGGATCGCGCGCGATGCGCCGTATGTGTTCGCGGCGTCGCTGCTGAACGCGGAGGCCGTGGCAGGCGCGGTGCGCGGCATTCTCGACGAGACGGAGCGATGCGCGACGATCGTGGCGTGCGGCGAGCGCTGGGGCGACGGTGGGGATGA
>JANPBN010000452.1:0-3193 GCA_031430415.1 Dehalococcoidia bacterium | reverse complement strand
GCGCCGCCGTTCAGTTCGTCGGTGCGATAGTAGTTGGGGTTGCGGTCGAAGCTCGCGGACTCGCCCTCTGTGACGGACGTCAGGCGAAAGGGACCGGCGCCGGCAGCCTTGTCGGCGAGGCGGTCGACGTTGCCCGTCAGGAGTTCGCGCGGGGCGATGGCGTTGAAGAAGAGACCGATGCGGTTCAGGAACCAGGCATACGGACGCGGCGTCTTGATCGTGACGAACCGGCCATCGACCGTGATGGACTCGATGTTGTCGCGCGCAAAGGCGAACTGGTTGGACCGCGGCTCCGCCTTGAGGCGCTCAAGCGTGACCTTTACGTCCTCGCCATCGAGATCGCGCTCGGGGACGCCGAGGTCGTTGGGGGCGATCTTTACGCCCGGGCGGATCTGGAAGATGTACGTATTGGCGTCCGGAGTCTCGAGTTTTTCTGCGAGGTCGAAGTACATCCACTCCGGTCGAGTAGCGGACTGGTTGACGAGCACGTTGTAGATGCGTGGGAAGTACGCCGAGGCCACCTGCACACCGAGATGGGGGTCGAACGTGCCGAAGTTGGCCGCGTTCGCCGTGCGAAAACGGCCGCCGGGGCGCGGAATCCCGCCCGGGTTGAGGATGTCAGCGCCACCCGGCGCGGACGGCGTCGGGCGGACGGGAGGCTCGCTGCCAGGACCGCAGCCGACGACGGCGAGCGCCGCAGCCGTCATCGCGCTTGCGCCGCCGACGGCGAGCGCGCGACGGCGCGTGATGCGCACGGCCGTGACGCTGTTCCAGTACTCCGCCAACATCCCTCCACACCCGCACAGGTTGCGCGCTCAGTGGGTGAGTATGCTGCGGCGCCTGAAGGAGTGTCAATCGCGAGCGGCGATCAGGCGGCGATGTGGTCGTGATGCTCATCGACATCGCGCCGCTGCAAGCGGAGAAGCGCATCGACGACGCGCGGGCTCCACTGCGTACCCCGGCCAGCGACGAGTTCCGCGATCGCGTCTTCCATCGAGCGAGCCGCGCGATAGGGCCGGTCGCTCGTCATGGCGTCGAAGCTGTCGGCGACGGAGACGATGGCGGCAGCTTCGGGGATGGCGTCGCCCGCCAGTCCGTCCGGGTAGCCGGCGCCGTCCCAGCGTTCGTGGTGGTGACGGGCAACGATCGACGCCACGAAGAAGCCTGTGTGCTTGGACAGGAACTCCGCGCCGGCGACGGTGTGCTGGCGCATGATCTTCCACTGCTCGCCATCGAGCGCACCCGCCTGGGACAGGACGGACTCGGCGACGGCAACCTTGCCGATATCGTGCAGGGAAGCGGCGACGCCGAGTTCCTCGGCATTCTCCGTGGAGTAGCCCATCTCCAGCGCAATCGCCTGCGTCAGCTCGCGAACGTTCCGCAGGTGCTCGCCGGTTGTGCGATCGTGAGCTTCGGCGGAGGCAGCGAGCATCATGACCGTTTCGGCGCGCGCCTGGACCATCCGCTGGCTGACGCCCTGCAACTCCTCGACCATGCTGCTCATCCGGGCGATCGCCGTCACCTGCGTGGCGACGGTCATCAGGAACGTGGCATCGTTCGCGGTGAACGCAGCCGGCTGTTTACTGCCAACGGAGATGATGCCGACGACGCCGCCATCCCACAACATGGGCACTGAGATGCCGGACTGAATGCCGACGGCGGAGAGCAATGTGCGTTGCGTCTCGGTCAGCCGCGTGTCAGCGGCGATGTGCTCAATCAGAACAGGCCGCTGAGTACGCGAGATGATCTCGGCGATCGGGTGCGTGCCCGCTGGACTGCTGCTCAACTGTTCCTGCTCGCGCGACCACGCGTCGAGGACGTCATCGCTCGTCTTGGCGAAGGAGCTATGGGCGGCCTGCGCATCGTTGGCGGCGTCGAAGACATCGATGTTGACAGCATCGTAGCCGGTGCCGATCGAGAGGCGGTGCGACACGAGGCGCAGCTTGTCGGCGAGCGGCGCTGGAGATGTGAGCAGCGGCACGAGCTCGCCGATCATCTGAGCAGCGCGGTCGTCGCCGAGGCCCCGGGCGTTGGAAAGCGGTGTCGCGTGCGACTCCTTGCGCTGGCGCTTCTGGTCGTACATGGCGGCGTCGGCAAGTTCGACGAGCGCCTTCACGCTGGCCGCGTCCCCCGGGTACATGGCGATGCCAACGCTTGCGACGACTGACACGCTGGCGCCGCTTGCCGGATCCGTGATGCGCGCGAGTGCGAGGTTCCGCAGCGCGCCATGCTGGTACGCCTCGGCAGCAGCGCGGCTGGTTTCAGGCAGCACGACGAGGAACTCATCGCCGCCGTAGCGGCCAACCGTCGCGCCCTGTGCAGAGATCGCATCGGTTGTCGCGCGGAGAATGAGGTCGCCGACCTGATGGCCGTAGGTGTCATTCACCGCCTTCATGCCATCGACATCGACCATCGCTAGCGCAAACACGGCATCGGGCTCCGATGCGAGATTCTCGAGCATTTGCGTGATGGCGCCGTGGTTGAGCGTACCGGTCAAGGCGTCGCGGCGAGCGTGCTCGCGCTCCGATTCGAGGGCGCGAGCCAGCTCCTCGGTCTTCTCGTTGAGGGTTATCTCCGACTCTTCGAGGACATGGTTCAGGAACTCCAGCTCGTTCGAGTGGATGCGGAGGTTTTCTTCGGCGTTGCGCCGCTCCGTGACATCGGTAAACGATACGACGACGCCATCGAGCTCGCCGGAGACCGCAGAGCGAAGCGGCTGCGAATTAAGCGAAAGCCAGGTGGTGTCGAGACCATCCCGGACGAGCCCCACCAGGAGCGCTTCACACGGCTCGCCGGTGCGCAACGTGACCGCGCCAGGATGATCCTCGTGAAGCAGAGGCGAACCGTCCTCGCGAACACCGCGCCAGGGACCGGCCGTGTGGGTGGTTCCGACGACGTCGAGGCGCTGGATGTCCAGAATGCGCTCGGCGGCTTCGTTGCAGGTCGAGATAACACCGTGACGGTCGTGGACGATGATGCCATCGGCCATGCTCGCGAACACGGTGCGGTGCAGTTCCTCGCTAGCGCGAAGGGCCTCGGTTGCTGCGCGTTTGGTCGTGATGTCCTCGACATTCCCGACGAATCCGGCAACGGCGCCAGCTTCGTCTCGCAGTGCGGTCGCGCGCGAGTGCACCCAGGACACCTCACCATCCGGGCGTCGGAAGCGAAATTCCATGAAGAAGTCGCGGTTATC
>JANPBN010000451.1:0-2270 GCA_031430415.1 Dehalococcoidia bacterium | reverse complement strand
GACGGGTCATCGTTCATCGACCGCATTAGCGCTGCGGGCTTTCCGTTTACGGTGCAACTCGGCGAGATCCTGGCCATGGGCTACGACGGCTGGCCCGCCTCCGGCGTCGTGTCCACCTGGATGAACAGCGCTGGTCATCGCGAGCAGATCATGGAGCCGTCCTATAACCGCGCCGGCCTGGCATGCTACTTCTCGTATGAGGGCAGCGGAGTCGCGGTCCGCTGCGTCATGGACTTCGCGGCGGGGTAGCGGATCAGCATCGCCGCCACCGGCCGTGTGCGCGGCCAGCGCAGTCCGAACGTCGCTCGATAGGGCACTCGCCCTCGTGAAGGGTCGTAGCGCTACGGCTGTCGCAGCCTGCATACTCCCGTCATGAGCAAGAGCTACGAGTACGCTGATCGTGGCGACACGGTCCGCAAGGGCTGCGAAGGCGCGGTGCGGCTGTACGAAGTGCGGTGGCGGGCGTGAACGACGGTAGCGTAGCGACCTCACCGCGGCGCCTGACGGTAAGGCGTGTGCGGCCGCCGTTCTGCTTGCCGTGCTGAGCCTTCTAGCACCGCCGTTCATCGCCGTGAGCCCGCTGTGGCTGATCGCTGTCGCGCTCGTCGCACCGCCGACGGCGGCGCGTATCGGTTGAGCGCCGCGTAGCCGCGCTGGTCTGTCCGCCGCCCGCCTTCGCATGAAAGGTTAACGCCATGGCCGCCGTACCGGAGTCCTTCGCGCACTACCTGGCTGCGTGGAACGAGCGCGACGTCGAGAAGATCCTCGGGCACCTCGAAGTTTCGTTGTCGGATGACGTGACGTTCATCGATCCGGCGCATCAGGTGTCGGGCATCGCTGCGATCGAGGCGATGATTCGCGAAGCTCGCGGGGCGATGGATGCCGACTACGCCGTCACGACGGCGATCGATGGTCACAACCGGCGCTACCGTTATCGGTGGGAAGTGCGCCGCGCCGGCCAACCGCCGATCCCGGGCATGGACGTGACGACGGTGAACGCGGCCGGCCTGATTGAGCGCATCGACGGCTTTTTCGGAGACTTCCCACCGGCGAACAGTTAGCGGACAACGCAGATCGGGAGAGCACAACATGGATTGGCGCACGAAGCACGCTGACAAGCTGAAGCCGGCCGCCGATGCGGTGAAACTCATCGAGTCGGGGAACGCCGTCGTCCTCGGCATGTTCGGCAGCACGCCGGAGGGTCTCGCGAAGGCGCTCTACGCACGGCATCCCGAACTCAGCGACGTGACGATCTACCACTACGTGTCGCCGTTCCTCTGGGCGACGCCGGAGACGGCCGGACACTTCCGCCTCGTGACGTCGTTTGCGACGCCGGCCGACCGGAACCAGGTGCATGCCGGCACGGCCGACTATCAGCCCGTCGGCAACTTCCGCGAGTCGTACGTGAAGGAGATCCTGAAGCCGGATGTGGCGCTCGTCAAAACGTCGCCACCGGACGAGCACGGTTACATGAGCTTCGGCCCCTCTCTCTGGCTCAACCGCACGATCTGCGATGTCGCCGCCAGGATCATCTGCGAAGTCGACGAGCGGTACATCCGCACGTACGGCGAAAATTACGTCCACATCTCCGAGGTGGCGGCGCTGGTCGAGCACCTTCCGAGTGACGATCGCGAGTCGCCGATTGCGCCGCGCTCCGACGAGACGACGATGGCCGCCGAGGTCATCTGCACGCTCGTCGCGAGCGAACTGATCCGCGACGGCGACACGCTGCAGATCGGCCTCGGCGACGTGACATCGGCCATGGCGATGTATCTCGATGACAAGCATGACCTCGGCATCCAGACGGAGTTGATCCCGGGCGGCGTCGTTGATCTCGTGAACAAAGGCGTCGTCAACGGCCGCAGGAAGCAGATCGCGCCGGGCAAGGTGGTCGGCGCGGCGTTCGCGGCGCTGCCCGCGGAAGAGCTCGCGGGTGCGCACATGAACCCGAACTTCGAGCTGTGGGACTTCTGTCACACCGACGACCTGCGGGTCCTGGTGCGTGAGGAGAACTTCGTCGCGATCAACAACGCGTTGCAGATCGACCTGACCGGCCAGATCACGGCTGAGACGCTCAACGGCCGCATCTTCAGCGGCCCCGGCGGCCAGACCGTGTTCGCTATCGCGGCGTCGTGGTGCGAGGGCGGGCGCTCCGTCATCGCCGTACCCTCAAGCTCGCTCGTCGGCGATGTGCGCCAGTCGCGCATCGTCGCGGAGTTGCCGCTCGGGTCGGTGGTGACGGTGCCGCGGACGTACGTCGACTAC
The DNA here is from genome assembly GCA_031430415.1 of Dehalococcoidia bacterium. Taxonomy (GTDB): domain Bacteria; phylum Chloroflexota; class Dehalococcoidia; order DSTF01; family JACRBR01; genus JANPBN01. Next base: position 5 of record JANPBN010000451.1, on the reverse strand, counting down.
GTCGT
>JANPBN010000450.1:0-1508 GCA_031430415.1 Dehalococcoidia bacterium | reverse complement strand
GTGTCGCGCGTGTACGTCGACCTGCTGATCCGCCGGATCGTCGGTGTTACTCCGAAGCCGGCGTCCTAGAGCCTGTTCGAGTCGCGAGCCAGCGGGCCTTGCTGCTGAAGCCGGACGAAGTAAAACGGCGGCTCGCGGAGCTAGCCGCCGTAGGTAGTGCTGGTGGAGACCGGGGAGTGCCTGACTCGCCGTGCCGGTCGTGACATTCGTATCTGCGAAAGGCCACCGTTCGCCGTCATCATCAGGGATGACGTATAGGTTGTCTCGAAAGGTAGAAGTATCGAGGGCCGCCGTCCGGCAGTGCGCCCTCGTAGATGACTTCGTATCCGCGCGACTTGTAGTACGGCACATTCGCGACGTTTGCGGTCTCGGTGTACGTCGACACGTGCTGCGGATCCAGCCGCGACCACATCGCGCACAAGAGCGCCGACCCCATACCCGTCCGCTGCGCATCCGGGTCGACCGCGAGCAACGAGAGGTACCAGCCGTCCGCCTTGGCGTGACGCTCATGCAGCGGTCGCTGCACCTCGCTCATGCTGTCGAAGCGGCGCGTGCCGTGAGCTCCGACCGCATCAGCCACGACCGCGTCGCCTCCCGTCCGCGATCCATCCGGATCGACGTTGGCCTCCGCCATGCCGGGCGGCGCCCAGATCGCGACGCCGTACAGCGGATCGCCGATGCCGTACGCGGCGTCGAGGATCACTCCCCGCAAGAACGACCGCCTCATCGACAACGGCAGTGCGCGCTTGCGATGTTGCTCGTCGGGGAGCGCCCAAGTCCACATCGGAGCGTGGGAGAACGCCCGCGCGAGCACCGCTACGGCGGCGTCGGTGTGGGACGCGTCGAGCTTATATACCGCCGCCGATGGTCTACTCTGCTCGGTCATTTCGAACACACTCCGGTGCGGATCGTAGTGTCCGCCGCATCGTACAACACCGCCAGCGAGTTCGGCTCGGTCGGGTGCTCGACGACTACGAACTCTCGCCAGCATCGCGCCCAGTCGACCCGCTGTTGCTTCTGGATCACTCGGTCGACACGAAGCGGGAGTACGGACGCGCTGCGCGAAAAGGTGGATCGCCAAGTGAGGCGCAAGACGATCGGAATGAAACAGCGGCCTGCTGAACAGCAAGCCGCCGATTTGGTGCTGGTGGAGACGGGGGAGAATTGAACTCCCCGTCCAGGTGGGCGTCGCCCTGGGCTTACTACAGGCTTATTTCCGCAGGTTGGTCTCACACCGCCGCGCGCTGAGGTCCGCTCGGACGATGCCAGTCGATGGTCTTAGGCGCGCCTCATCGGCGTCGTGCGCGCAGCACCCCGGCATTTCATCGCTCACATCCCCGCCCGCCAGGGTGAGACGGGGGTGAACGTCACTGCCTAGGCAGCGAGGGCGAGTTGTCGTTCGCCGTATATTGTTTGGCCGCGTATTAAGGAGGTTGCGACCGTCCTCCGCCTGCATCCCAGATCCACCGACCCCTGTCGAGCCCTTTCGTCCCCGAGATTCCGCGTCG
>JANPBN010000449.1:0-1849 GCA_031430415.1 Dehalococcoidia bacterium | reverse complement strand
GCGAGCGACGAGTCGACGTTCGTCAACGGCCACGCGCTTGTCGTCGATGGCGGGCTGACGGCCGGTCCGCTCTGGTCGAACGGCGTCGACGGCTTCCGGAAGTACCAGCCGATGAGAGTGCCGGGGCAGGAGTAGCGCTATGTGCCGGAGCATCAAGACACTGCGTCGTAAGGACGAACCTGCGACCGAGCAGGAGATCCACGAGGCGGCGTTGCAGTTCGTGCGCAAGATCAGCGGCTATCGCAAGCCCGCAACGAAGAACGCCGAGCCCTTCGACGCGGCAGTCGACGAGATCGCAGAGACCACGCGGCGAATGCTCGATGAGCTGCAGGCGCGCGCCTAGGCGTCGACTGGTGCGATCGGCTGGTAGCGGACGATCGCGTCGAAATGATCGAGCGGCGTGCGGTCCTCGGACGTGATGCCGCGCATCGGCCGCTCGCGCAGATGCGTCTCGACGAAGCGTCGCGCGACGACGGCCTTGCGCGCGGAACCCTTGTGCGCCAACTCCCAGACCGCCTCTTCGACGAGCAGCGCCGCCTGAGCGACGTCCGCCATATAGCCGGTGAGGCGACGGGCGTTGAGCAGGCGCAGTTCTTCTGGCCCGCCTTGCATGTATGCGATCGCGGCCTTCACTTCGTCGGTGGCGCGGCCGATCTCGGCGACGGTGCTTGTGAGCGATGGATGCTCGGCGCCGCCTATCGCGCGCTCGATACGGCTGAACAGCGCCTCGTCGGCGCGCTCCTTGGCGATGGACCGCAGGATGTCGAGGCAGATGATGTTCTCGGTGCCCTCCCAGATCGGGTGGCACATGGCATCGCGGAACTGCCGCGCTACGGGCCAGTTCTCGATGTAGCCGTTGCCGCCGTGCATCTCGACGGCCTGCGTCGCGAGTTCGAGGCCCTTGCGGGCGCAGCGGAACTTCGCCAGCGGCACGAGGATGCGATAGACGCGCTTCGCGTCTGGATCGCGGCTGGCGCCGGCCTCTGCCGCCTCGAACGCGAGCGCGCAGCCGGCCTCGACTTCGATCGCCATATCGACGAGCGTTTCGCGGACGAGTGGGAAGTCGGTAAGCATGCGGCCGAACGCCGTGCGGTGGTGCGCGTAGATCGCCGCCTCGACGAAACTCCGTCGCATGATGCCGAGCCCCATGATCGCGACGCCGAAGCGTGACGACTGCACCATCTCCATCATGCGGTTGACGCCGCGGCCATCGCGCGCGGCGGAGTCCGTAGGCGCTTCGGTGCTACGCTCGGCGACACGCTCGGCGCCCATGAGGTAGGCCTCGGCGTCGACAAGATCGATCTCGCCCGTGGGGACGGCTTTCGTGCCGAGTTTGTCCTTCAGGCGGCGAATGTGGATGCCGTTTCTGGTGCCGTCGCGCCGATGCTGCGGCACGAGGAACATCGCCAGTCCGGCGAGGCCCGGCGCTGCGCCGTCTGGCCGGGCAAGCGCAATGATTGCCTCGGCGTCGAGGTTGGAGCAGAACCACTTGCTGCCGTTGACACGCCAGCCTTCGCCGGAGCGAGCCGCGCTGCATTCGCTGCTGGCGAGGTCGCTACCGCCGCGGATCTCCGTCATGAACATGGCGCCGTCCCAGGCCTCGGCGTAGTTCATCGTGGTGAGTCGGGGCAGGAACGTGTCGCGGATCTCGGGCGGCGCGTAGCGGTTGACGATGCCCGCGGCGCTCGACGTCATGCCGATGCCGCAAGCCATGCCGGTCTCGGCCTGGTTGAGGAAGTAGAGGAAGCCGGTGTTGACGGTCGGAGGCAAGTGTCCGGCGCGCATCTGGCGGACTTCGGCGGTCCAGCGCAAGCCGAGGAATCCGTTCTCCCAGAGGTCGCGCTTCGTG
>JANPBN010000448.1:0-5924 GCA_031430415.1 Dehalococcoidia bacterium | reverse complement strand
GGTCCGGATGGCATGGTCATCTTCGACACGGGCCACAACCTTGGCGGCGAGACCGTCGACGTGCCCACTCCCACGCCGGGCGACCTTCAACGCGGGTTCGTGGCGTGGTCGCCATCGGCTGCGTTTCCGGAACGGAACGTCACGTTCGTCTCCGCGTCCTCGCGCTTCGTCGCGAGCCGTACCGGTCGCGAGTTGCCGTTCAGGATTGTCCTCGCCGTGCAGAGCGACACCATCGCCGAAGCCTGGCGCGGAATTCTGCCCGGCATCGGACTCGCCGCCGCCGTCGCGATTCCGCTTGCGGCACTCGCGGCGATGCTGCTCGCCCGACAGGTGGCATACCCCGTCCGCAAGCTGACCGAGGCATCGGCTGCGATGGCCCAAGGCGACTTCGATCAGCGCGTCGAACTCGACCGCGACGACGAGATCGGCCGCCTCGCGCGGTCGTTCAGTCTCATGGCCGAGCGTGTCGGCGAGCGTGATGCGCAGATGCGTGCGTTACTCGCGAACGTCTCTCACGATCTCAAGACGCCGTTAACGTCGATCACGGGATATTCGCAGTCCCTGAGCGATGGCACCGCCGGCCCCGACGACGCGGCGCGGATCGGTCAGATCATTCGCGAAGAGGCCGAGCACGTCAACGCCTTGCTCTCCGACCTGCTGTTTCTCGGAGAGATCGACGCTGGCCAGGTGCTGACGCGTCGCGAGGACGTGGCGCTCGATGCGATCATCTCGCGCTGCCTCCGTCGCGTCGAGCCTTCGGCGGCAGCACGGAGTCTGGTCGTTCAGGCGGAGATCGATCCGGAGGTCGTATTACATAACGTTGACGAGGAGAAGATCGAGCGCGCCGTTACGAACCTGCTCGACAATGCCGTCAAGTTCACACCTCCACACGGCCGCGTTGATATAAAAGGCTGGAGCGTCGGCAGCACGGTCCATTGTGCCGTCACGAACACCGGCGCGAGCATTCCCGAGGATGACGTTCCGCGCTTGTTCGACAGGTTCTTCCGGGGCGATAGGGCACGGCGTACGTCACCGGGCAGTGGCCTCGGCCTCGCCATCACCCACGAACTCGTGGAACTGAACGGCGGCGCAATCGTCGCCCGGAACGAGCCGGGCGGCCGCGTGACGTTCGAGATGACGCTGCCTGCCGTAAGCGGCGGTGCGTAGTCGACGCGCCTGAATCCCAGGCCATTGGATTCGGCGGTTGCCTATGCAGGCAGTTGTGTCGTAAGGTAAACGCAACCAGTTGCAACAGCGAGTAATGGCATGAGCTGCGAAACCGAAACCGTCGAGGTCCTCAGAGGCTCCGGTCACAAAATGACCCCCCAACGGATGATGATCCTCTCGTCACTGCGTCACGCATCCGGGCACCTCACAGCCGCCGACATCTTCGAGCGCGTGAAGGCAGGCTATCCGTACGTTGACATCTCGACCGTCTACCGCACCCTTACCGTTCTCAAAGACATGCGCCTCGTCTCCGAAACGCAGATGGGCGATGGCGACGCAGCCTTCGAGTGGGTCGCCAAGGACCGCCATCACCACCTGATCTGTCGCGGTTGCGACGGCGTGACGGAGTTCGATCACCAGCATCTCGAACATCTCGGCGAGCAGATCCGCGCAGAGACCGGCTTCCAGGCTGATATCAACCATTTCGCGATCTTCGGCCTCTGCGCGACGTGTACGGCGTCGAAACAGGCCAATTCATGAGCCGCCTTCACCTCGCCATCGCCCTGCTTCTTCTTCCCGTCGCACTGTTTGCCGCGTGCAGCGGCGATGGCGCTGCGCCGCCCGCGCCTGAAACTTCTGACGACGCGCTTCGCATCGTTACGACCGTCGCGCCCATCACGAGCCTCGTCGAGAACATCGTCGGCGACAAAGCCGTCGTCACGGGAATCGTCCCGGAGGGCACGAACTCCCACACGTTCGAGCCCGCGCCATCCGACGTGAAGGCCATCGCCGCCGCGGGCGTCATCTTCATGAATGGACTCCGCCTCGAAGAACCCACGCGCAAACTCGCCGTCGCCAACAAGAAGTCGTCGACCGAGATCGTCGACCTCGGCGACCGGACCATCGACCGTGACAACTGGAAGTTCGACTTCAGTTTCCCGGAGTCCGATGGAGATCCGAACCCACACCTCTGGCCGAACATTCCGTTCGCCGCCCGCTACGCGGAGATCATCCACGACAAGGTCGTCGCGCTCGATCCTGCGAACGCCGGCGCCTACGACGCGAACTACACCGAACTGAAGAGGCGCCTTGATGCGTTCGACGCGGCGTTGAAGACCGCCGCGCAGACGGTCCCGGTCGTGAACCGGAAGCTGATCACCTACCACGATTCGTGGGCGTACTGGGCTGACACCTACGGCTTCACGGTCATCGGCGCCGCGCAGCCATCCGACTTCACCGAGCCGTCCTCGAAAGACATCACAGACCTCATCGAGCAGGTGAAGGCGGAGAAGGTTCCCGCAGTGTTCGGTTCGGAAGTGTTCCCGAGCGATACGCTCGAGACGATCGCCGACGAGTCGGACGCAAAATACATCGATGAACTCCGCGACGACGACTTGCCCGGCAACCCCGGCGATGCGGACCACTCCTACATCGGCCTGATGCTCGCGAACATGCAGATCATGCTGCCCGCGCTCGGCGGCAATACCGACGCGCTGAGTGGCGTCGACGGCAGTCTCGTATTCGCCGGCGAGAGCCGAGCCACCTATCCCCAGTAAGCGGGGCAGCGCCAGGAATGTCGAGGCCTTCCATGCCAGATCCGCTCGTTCAATTCACACAGGTTGATGCCGGATACCAGCGCGCGCCGGTTCTCGAGCGCGTCACGCTCAGCATCATGCCCGGCGATTTCGTCGGTGTCGTCGGCCCGAGCGGTTCCGGCAAGACCACGCTCCTTCGCGCGATGCTCGGCGCCGCCGAAGTGCTGGCGGGGACGATCCGCATCGGCGGCCGGCCGCCAGGTCATGCCGATACGCGCGTTGGCTACGTGCCGCAGGTTGAGACCGTCGACTGGCACTTCCCGGTGACGGTCGAAGAAGTCGTGATGATGGGCCTCGCCGCTCGCAGCGGCATCATGCCATGGAACAGCACGGCCGATCGGGCGAAGGCCGCGAACGTCATGTCGCGCCTCGGCATCTCGCAGTTGCGGGCGCGCCACATTCGCGACCTCTCCGGTGGGCAACAGCAGCGCGTCTTCCTTGCCCGCGCGTTGATCAGCAATCCGCAGATTCTGCTACTGGACGAGCCGACGTCCGGCGTCGACATCAAGACGCGCGACGATGTCCTCCACCTGCTCGACGAGCTAAATCGTGACGGCCTGACCATCGTCCTCACGACGCACGAACTCAACGCCGTCGCTGCGCACCTGCCGTGGGTAATCTGCGTCAGTGGTGGCGTCATCGCCGAAGGCGCACCGGACGACGTGTTCACGCCGGAGATCCTCGGGCGGACGTATCGCGCCGAGATGAACGTCATCGTCCACGACGGCATGACGCTCGTCGCCGAGCTGCCGCACCGCTACGGACGCAGCGCCAAGCGTCACATGCACAGCCACGAGCATCACGACCACGATCACGACCACCATGCGCACGAGGCCGCGCCCTCACCCGTGGATGGAGGCTCGCATGCCTGACCTGCTGGAGCCGTTCCAGTATCACTTCTTCGTCCGCGGACTCATCGCCGCGGCGCTGGCTGGCGGCATCTGCGGAACGCTCGGCGTCTATGTCGTGCTCCGGCGCATGAGCTACATTGGACACGGTCTATCGCACGCCGTGTTCGGCGGCGCCGTGGTCGCCTACGTCGTGTCCGTGAACTTCTACATCGGCGCCGGGTTGTGGGGGTTTCTCTCGGCGGTGCTGATCAATCTCACGTCGCGCAAGCGCACGATCGGCGCCGATGCCGCGATCGGCATCATCACGACCGCCAGCTTCGCGCTCGGCGTCGCGCTGATCAGCCGCTACAACTCGTTCACTCGCAGCTTTGATGCAGCACTCTTCGGCAGCATTCTCGGCGTGTCGGATCGCGACCTGTTCGTGCTTGCCGGCGTCGGAGTAGTGACGCTGCTGTTCGTCTTCTTCGGCTATAAGCAGTTGTTGTTCAACACCTTCGACCCGGAAGTGGCTCCGTTCTACGGCGTGCGTTCCGGCACTCTCGACACGGTGTTCGCGCTCGTCCTCGCCGCCGCCATCATCGCGTCGATGCGCATCCTCGGTGTGACGCTCATCGCCGCTGCGATCGTCATCCCGCCCATCGTGGGCCGCCTGGTGACGGACAGCTTCAGCAGGCTGCTCATCATCTCCGGGGTAGTAGGCGCGGTCAACGGGTTCGCCGGGATGTACCTGAGCTACTTCCTCGACACGTCCTCGGGCGCGACGATCGTGCTGCTCGGCGCAGCTGTGTTCGTCGTTGCGATGGCGTACAACCTTGTCCGTCAGCGCGTGCGGGCGCCCTTGCGGCAACCCGACGCGGCGCCGATGCGCCCCATGCCCGCGATGTCGCGCGACATCGATCTCCACTAGCGGACGTTGATGACCAGCTTCCCGACAGCACGACGCCCCTCGAGATCGCGTAGCGCATCTGCTCCTCGCTCCAACGGATAGCGGCCACCGACGAGCGGCTCAAAATGGGTCTGCTCCCACATCTTCGCGATCCCGGCGGCCACAATCTGCGGCATCTCTGGTTGGTGCCGCACGAACTCCGTGATGCCAACGCCAATCACCGACGTGTTGTTGAGCAGCAGGCGATTGACCTTGACCTCCGGGATCGTGCCCCCGGCGAAGCCGATCACCAGCACGCGTCCCTCCGGCGCAAGTGCCCGAAGGTTGTCCGTGAACCCATCGCCACCCACCGGGTCGTACACGACGTCGACGCCGCGTCCGTCCGTCAGCGCCCGAGCCTGCGCCAGCCATGGTTCGCTCGAGTCAATGCAGTCGTCCGCGCCGAGCTTCCTCGCGATCGCCACTTTCTCGGCACCTCGCGCCACGGCGATGACGCGGGCGCCCGCCGCTTTCGCGACATGGATCGCCGCGCTTCCGACGCCGCCGGACGAACCATGAACGAGCACGACCTCGCCGGCCCGCAACTTCCCGCGCCAGATGAGCCCGAAGTACGCCGTCTGGTAGTTCACCGGAAGGCTCGTCGCAGCCTCGAAGCTCATGCCTTCGGGGATGGCGATCACTGTGCTCGGTGGCGCTGCCGCAATTTCGGCGAAGGCGCCTAGTCGCGCCGCCGCCGCGACGCGGTCACCCGGGCGTAGAGGCGATCCCTCCGGCGCCGCCAGTACAACACCCGCGACCTCGACACCCGGCACGAATGGTGGCTCGGGCTTCACCTGGTACTTGCCGCGCGTCATCAGCAGATCGGCGAAGTTCGCCCCTGCCGCGTGGACTTCGATGATCACGTCATCGACGCTTGTCGGCGCCGGCACGTCGCGCAGTTCGATCGCATCCGGCCCGTCGAGGCGCGTCACAACGAGCGCCCGCATCATCTCCTGGGGCATGGCGGGACACCTTTCGCGAGCATCACTCCGGCACGATTCGTCGCGATGCGGCCCAGGGCGTGCGCTCGCCGTCCGCCCAGACGAGGAGAGGCGGCAGGAGCACCAGCGTGCTGATCAGACTGACAGCGATGTTCAACGCCGTTACCTTGCCGAAGTTATCGAGCAGTGGAAAATCGCTGAACGCCAGCACCGCGAACCCGCCGAGAACCGTCAGCCCGGAAGCCGTGATCGCTCGCCCGATGCGGAGCGACGCGCGCGACATCGCATCGCGGGCGTTCGCGCCGGCCGCCCGCTCCTCGTAGTACCGCGACATGAGCAAGATGTTGAACTCGGTGCCCATCGCCACGATCAGCGGACCGGAGATCGATGTCAGCGGACTGTACGCGATGCCCGAGAAGTACAGCAGCGCCGACGACGCTCCCAG
>JANPBN010000447.1:0-1939 GCA_031430415.1 Dehalococcoidia bacterium | reverse complement strand
GGCCGATTTGCTCGACGCCGCGGCCGAAGCAGACCGCGGCCTCATCCTCACGCACGCGCTGATCTTCGACCGTGGAAACGCCGCCGAGATGCTTCGCGGGTTCTCGGCGCCGTTCCTCGCGCGCAGCGGGGAAGCCTGCTTTGCGGAACTCTCCGCTCCACTCGATCTGCGCCTCGCACGCAACAAGACGGAGAACCGGCGCCAGCACAAGAACACCGACTGGGCGACGCCCGAGCGTCTGACCGAGATGGAGTCGTGGGGCTCCTGGCTTGCCGGCGATGATTTCGTCTTCCCGGGCAGGCACGTCCGCATCGAAAACAGCGACATCTCGGCTAGCGATGCCGCGTCGCTGATTCGCGACGCGTTCGCGCTCTAACGCGGCCGCATGGCATCGAGCAGCGCCAGTCCGCGAGGCGTCGCATCGGGCTGACGGCGCGCGCCGGTAGCCTGCACGGCCGCGATCGCATCGAGTGGCGTCCGGCCGCGCGCAGCGACGAGCCACGACGCCAGGACGTCCGCGGTGCGCACCATTCCCATCGCGCAGTGCACCGCGACGGGCTGCGCGGCCGCCTCCGCTTCTCGCGCGAACGTCACGATCGCCGTCCGTCGATCCACCTCGCTCCGGCCGTCATCCAGCGGCGCATGGAGGACGCGCGCCGCGCCGAATGCGATGCCATATGCTTCGAGCAGCGACGCATCGTAGGCGGCCAGTTCGGCATCGGACAGCAGACAGACGACGCGCGCGATCCCCTCGCCGCGGAGAAACGCGATGTAGCGCTCGACGGAACCACGGCTGTAATCGCTGCCCGGCTCGCCCGGACTCGAAGCGCCGAACAGCGCAGTCTCGGACATCGCCGCAGGCGCAAAGTTGTAGAAGGATCGGAGGCGCCTGACGGTCACGCGTTCAGCGCCCGATGAACTTCGGCGGACGGCTCTCGGCGAACGCACGCGGGCCCTCGCGAGCGTCCTCGGTCGTCTGCGCGATCGCCATCGCCGTGTTCGCCTGCTCGAACGCCTCGTGCCAGTCCGCGTTCAGACCGCGATATACCAGCCGCTTCGCGAGCTGCATGGCGACCGCCGGGCCATCGGCCAGCCGCCGGGCAAACGCGCGCGTCTCGCTCATCAAGTCATCCGCCGGCACGACCTTCGAGACGTAGCCGTAGGCGAGCGCATCCTGAGCGCTGAGAAAGTCGCCGGTCCAGATCATCTCGAGCGCCTTCGCAACGCCAACGATCCGCGGCAGGAAGTATGCGCCACCATCGCCGGGCACGAGGCCAACCTTCACGTAGGACATGGCGAACTTCGCTGCATCAGACGCGATGCGTATGTCGGCCATCGATGCCATGTCCATGCCTGCGCCGACCGCCGAGCCGTTGACCGCGGCGATGTAGGGCTTGTCCAGCAGCTGCACGGCGCGCGGCACCTGGTGGACGCCATCGCGCAGCCAGTTGCGGCGTTCTGCCGCTGACGGTGGCGCGTCACGTCGCGCCATCTCCGGAATGCCGGAGCCGCCCTTGAGGTCCGCGCCGGCGCAGAAGCCGCGCCCGTTGCCGGTGACGATCACGACGCGAACCTCGGCGGCCGTGCGCGCTGTCTCGATCGCCTGCGCCCACTCGCGGATCATCACCTCGGTGAACGCGTTCATGCGCTCCGGACGGTTCAGCGTGATTGTCGCAATGCCGTCATCAACGTCGTACAGGATCTGCTCGAAGGACATGGCACCCCCGGTGGTGGTGTGATGGTGATTAGTCGCTGGTCGCTGGGAGCCTGTGGCTGACACTGTTACACATCAGCGTCAGGGGTACGAGTGGCGGTGGCGTTCGCTCAGGACAAGCGACCAGAAACCAGCGACCAACAGGCGAGCCCTACGGTGTCGCGAGCAGCTTCCGCACGATCGGCGGCATCAGCGCGGCGAGAGGGTTCGGGCCTTCGGAGACGG
>JANPBN010000446.1:0-2604 GCA_031430415.1 Dehalococcoidia bacterium | reverse complement strand
GCGTCTGCCGATCGATCGCGTCTTCACCATCGACGGCTTCGGCACCGTCGTCACCGGCACACTGATCGATGGCGAACTAGCGACAGGCGCGGAGATCGAGGCCGTACCGGGCGCGCTCCGCGGACGCATCCGTGGCATCCAATCCCATCGCGATGCGGTTGAGCGAGGGCTGCCGGGCACCCGCACGGCCGTCAACATCACCGGCGTCGCCCGCGACGAGCTGCGCCGCGGCATGGTCATCACGATGCCCGGCGTGCTCCGCGCGACCACTGTCGTCGACGTCCGCCTCCGCACCGTCGGCGCACTCGCGCACCCGCTCCGACACAACATGCACGTCACGTTCCACACTGGCGCCGACGAGGCAAACGCGACGCTGCGCCTCCTCACCAGTGACGCGGTCGGGCCGGCCATGGAAACCTGGGCGCAGATCAAGCTCGAAACGCCCGTGGCCCTCGTGCGCGGCGATCGATTTGTCTTGCGTACGCCCAATGACACCGTAGCGGGCGGCACGATCGTCGACACCGCGCCGAAGCGGCATCGCCGGCACCACGCGCCAACGCTCGCCGCCCTCGACGCGCTCCTTTCCGACTCGCCCGCGGATCTCCTGCTCGACGCGATCGGACGTGCGCCGATGACCGACATCGCCACCCTCAGCGCTACAGTCCCGCTCGATCCGCCCACACGCGCCTCGGCCCTCGCCGCCCTCGTCGCGGAGGGCCTCGTCGTGACGTTCGGCGAGGAACCAGCGCAACGGCTCGCAACGGCAGCCTGGGCGTCTGACGTGACCGCCCAGGCGGACGCCGCCGTCTCGGACTACCACGCCCGGCACCTGCTCCGCGCCGGCATGCCGCAGGAGGAACTCCGTGCCCGCCTCCGGGTGGACGCGCGCGCCTTCACGCTGCTCCTACCGACGTGGCCGACACTACAGGCCGCCGGCGCGCATATCGCGCATAACACGTTCACGCCGATGCCATCGCCCGAGCAGCGGCACCGCGTCGATGCCCTGCTCGTCGAGTTACGCGCGACACCGTATGCGCCGCCCGCCGTGCAAGGCATCGATCCGGAACTCATGGCGTATTTGGCCGACTCCGGCGCAGTTGTCGACGCCGGTGGCGGCATCGTCTTCGCGGCCGATGCCTACGACGCGATGGTTGCGGCCGTACGCCGGCACCTCGCCGAGCATCATGCGATCACGCTGGCGCAGGCGCGCGATCTCTTCGCAACAAGCCGTAAGTACGCCCAGGCGCTTCTCGAGCACCTCGATCGCACGCGTGTCACGCGCCGTGAGGGCGACGCGCACGTCCTCCGATAGGCAGCGAAAGGACGCCTGCGGGCGTCCCTCCTTCTCGCTTCTGAATTGACTGGTACGACTACTCCGCGGCAATCGCCTCGGGCGCCGGATCGCGCGGCGCCGCGCCGCGCCCGGTGAGGCGCCGCCACGTGCTCGGAATGTCGCCCTGTTGCCACGTCACGAGGAACATGCTGGCGATGAACACCGAGCTGTACGTGCCCGTCGTGACGCCGATGAGCAGCACGAGCAAGAAGTCCCGGATGCTGTCCCCACCAAGCAACAACAGCGCAACGATCGAGAAGATCAGCGTGAGCGACGTGTTGAAGGACCGGCCCATCGTCTGGAGCAGGCTGTGGTTCACGGCATCCGGGAAGCTCCGGAACACCTTCGACGCCACGTTCTCGCGAATTCGGTCGAACACGACGATCGAGTCATGGATACTGAAGCCCACGACGGTAAGCAGTCCGGTGATAAAGAACGTATTGACTTCCGTGCCGAACAACTTCCCGAGAATCGAGAACGCACCGATCACGAGCACCACGTCGTGCAGCAATGCAACGATGGCCGAGACTCCGAACCGCAGCGAGTTCGGTACGTTCCGAAACGAATACGTGATGTACAGCGTGATCATCACCGCCGCCGCAAGTACCGCAATGGCCGCGTTTCGCCCGATGTCGCTCGACACAGCGGCCGACACCGACGAGAACTCCAGGAACTGCGTCGTCGGATTGCCGGCCGCGTCCACGAATCCACCGTAGTTGCTCTGCAGTTCTTCCTCGATGCGGTCACGCTCGGACGGCCGCGACGGCCCGACGGGCGGCGACGAAGCCGAGCCTTCAATCTCGTCTGTCGTCACCAGGAACTCGTTGTCGCCCGTCGTCTGTATACGGAATCCGCTCAGGCCCGTGTCCTTGAGCACCTGCTCGACCTCGCCACGCGTTACCGGATCGGCGTAACGGAACGAAAATGTCGTACCGCTCGTGAACTCGATCCCCAGGTGCAACCGGGGCGGGAAGATGAGCGAGATCAGCCCCGGCACCAACAACAGCACCGAGATCAGGTAGAACAGGTTTCGCCGCTTGACCAGGTTAAGCATCGGCCACCTCCCTGCCCATCATGTCGGGCGCGCCCATCATGTCGGGAAGCGCGCGGCCCCGCGATTGCGTCTCCGGTTTGTCATCAGTCCACAACCACAGGAATCGTCGCAGCGGCGTACCCGTCGCAACCCGCAGGAACGAACGCGTCACTGTGATCGCCGAGAAGAGACTCACGATCACGCCGACGGCGAGTGTCAAAGCAAAACCCTTGATCAG
>JANPBN010000445.1:0-1587 GCA_031430415.1 Dehalococcoidia bacterium | reverse complement strand
TACAGCCCGCCGATGTCCGTCAGGATCACCAGCAGATCGGCATCGATGAGGTTCGCGACGAGCGCCGACAGGTTGTCGTTGTCGCCGATCTTCGCGCCCGCGATCTCGTCGATCGCCACCGCGTCGTTCTCGTTGATGATCGGGACGACGCCCATCTCGAGCAGGCCCAGCAGCGTGTTCCGCGCATTCAGGTAGCCGATGCGGTCCGAGAGATCGTGCTTGCTCAGCAGCGTCTGCGCCACCACACGCCCGCGCGCGGCGAAGAGGCGGTCGTATGTGTGCATCAGGTGCGCCTGCCCGACCGATGCCAGCACCTGCCGCAGCGGCACATCGCGCTTTCGCGTCGATGCCGACGCCGTCGCCGCCATCGCGCTCAGCCGCTCGCGCCCCGCCGCGATCGCCCCCGACGTGACGACGAGCACGTCGTGCCCCTCGTCCATCAGCTGCACGACCTGCGCCACAAGCCCCGACATCACCTCCGCATCGAGGCGGTCCGTGCCGCTCGTCAGCAGATTCGTGCCGAACTTCGCGACGATCCTGTGCCCGCGTCCACGCGCCATGCGCTCCCACTCCCTCCGATTCGTGCGGAGTATATCGAGGCGGGTGCCGGAGCCGCCTATGTCGTCCGAACGAACGAGAACACGCCCACTCCCACAAGTAGCGCCGTGATCAGGAGTCCGCTGATGGCGATCCGTAGAGCGACAGGATGGCGTGGCTGCTCGCCAACAAGGAAGACAACCCCCCGCCCAGCGGACAGGAGCAGAATGATCTGCGGTACAAACCAAACCAAGAATCCGAGGCCTTCGAGGCCGCCACTGTCCGGTGATGATGTGCATCCGTTTGGAATGCAACCATCACGGGAAAAGACGTACACCCAAAGCGCCGCCCATCCTGCGTTCGCCAAGGCAAAGCCGGCAGCGGCGAACCGCTGCATTTCCGGACTATGGAAATCGTCGTCGTCGCCTGGCTGTTCGATGATGGGCATGAGGATCGCTCCTGTCGTGGCCGGAATCATACGGCGCGAGGGGCTTGAAGTGCACTTCGAGCACCCGCGCTTCACGGAGTGAGGTGCAACGCCGCGGAGCGATAGGGGTACACGGCATAGTGCGCCTCTGCCCCGAATCATCAAGAGCCGCCACGCACGAGAGGGTGGCCGTAGGCCGGGTGAGGTCCCCCACGCCCCCAATCACTAATCACGAATCACCAGCGCCCCATGCCTTGACCCACACAAACGACCGTTTGTATCATCCCCTCATGCCCACACGCACACCCACCAGCACCCCAGCGCCCACGCCGACGCGCGAAGCGCTCCTCGACGCCGCCGAGCGCGCCTTCTCCGCACGCGGCTTCGATGGCGCATCCACACGCGACATCGCCCGCGAGGCTGGCCTCAAGAACCAGGCCAGCCTCTACCACTACTACGACGACAAGGAACAGTTGTACGAGGCCGTCCTCTCCCGCGCCGTCGATGCCCTGCTCCCCCTCTGGCAGAACGCCGGGAGTGCCACGCTTGGGCCAGCCGCCATGGGCGCCTATCTCGATCGCGTCGTCGATTACCTCGTCGCGCATCCGCACACGGCGCCGCTG
>JANPBN010000444.1:0-2142 GCA_031430415.1 Dehalococcoidia bacterium | reverse complement strand
TGCACAACCACGATCGCATCCGGTTCGCGAAACTCCCAGCCGGGGAAGCCGCCGATCGTCCACGGACCATCGGGCTTCAACAGATCGGCATAACCGCCGTACTCGATCGTTTCGACCGGGGGCGTTTCCATCGCGGGCTGGGCTTCCGCTTCCGTCGTCATGTGTTCCTCCGCCCCTCCGATTCCTGCTCTCAGGCTAGCCGGGGCGCGCGTCCTTGAGCCAGCGGCGTATGCACGTTCAACATACGGGCCGGCTATTCGTCGTGGTCATGTTCGGGCTCTTCCTCAGCGCCGCTGGTGCGTGGCACGAGGGGCGTCGGCCGCTCATCATCCTTCCGGCGGACGCGAGGCGGCAGCCCATCGATCGTCTTGCGAAGCCGCTCGACATCCTCGGGCGTACTGGCGGCCACGGCGATGACGTTCGTGTCGCGGAGCGCCTGGAGTTGCGGACCAGCGACGGTTCCGGTGACAGTCGCCATCAGCGGCTTTCGGGTCAGCGCGAAGACGCGCCGCAGGTCAATCTGCTTGCGGACCGTCAGCGCGTTCTCGAGCGTCCCGACGGCGATCGCATCGAGCTGAAAGCTCTCGATCGATCGCAGCTCCATGTCGCTGATATCGGCTGGTAGCGCGAGAACGTAGCCGATGGATTCCTCCAGCACGGCTGTCGAGGGCGTGTTGTCAGGGTCAAAGATGACGAAGTCGTAGCCGCCGTCCTTCATCGCCCCCGCGTCGCCGTCGCCGGCGATCCAGCCGCCGGTGATGTCGTCCTTCGCGCCGCCTGCAGTGGAAACCGGCGCTGCCGCAACCGGCGCTGCCGCAACCGGCGCTGCCGCAACCGGCGCTGCCGCATCGGCAGCGCCTACGATGACCGCATCGGCTCCCTTTGCTCGCAGTTGTTCGGCTGTCGTGGCGTCGCGTGCGATGCCTACAAGGACCATGCTGGGTTCGGTCGTCACTCGCGCCGCGCCGAAGCCAATGGCCGACTGTTCGAGGCGCGACGCTTTGCGGATCTTGTCGGCAAGCTTGCTCAACTTCGTCTCCTCTGTTGCTTGTGGGGATACGAGATCATAGCAAGTCTGGTGCTTGGTGGCGCGAGGCGAAAGTCGGCCGTCAACCGTCGCTCGAGAGTCCTTGCCGAGGCGGGCGCAGGCCCTACTCCGGCGTCGACACGGGTCGCTCGCCCGTTGCGATGATCGACGGGAACGCATCTCCTTCGCGCGCCCAGAAGATGTGCGACGTATCCGCGTCGTAGGTCGCGAAGACGAAGCGGTGCCCGGTGCCCGGTGACGCGGCTCCTGCGGCTGCCGCAAGCGTCACCCGCTGGGTGTCGGTCGCCAGGTCCCACGTCCAGACCCCATTCGCGCCAGTGTCGCCCGAGGAGAAGCTGTACAGAATCGCCGTACCGTCGCGGTTCCAGTCGAGCCGCCACATGTCGGCGCCGCCGCAACGTCCTCCGATCTTGCTGCTTGTCTGCGGCACCGGCGCGCGCTGGACGACGCTCCCGGTGCTCAGATCCCAGATCGCATAGTTCGGGCGGTCCCCGTCGCTCAGGTGGAACGCGATGCGATCCTCCGTCGGCGACCAGTGCGCCTGCGCGATGAACCCGTTTTCCGGCTGCGTGATCCGCGTGATCTCCATGCCGCCAGCATCCGTAATGCGGAGGTGGCCGGGCTCCTTCGGTGGGCCTCCCGCCGGGTCATCCGTCGGAACCGCCGGGAACGCGATCAGCAGCTTCGAGCCGTCGAAGTTGAACTCGGGCGGCGACGGATAGTACTGCACGCGCGTGTCGAAGATCGTCTGGAGCCCGGTCGCCAGTTCGAGCACTCCCGCCTGTCCCTGCGCGCCACCGCCCATGCCATCGTACAGAGCGTCGCGAATGATGCCGATGCGTGTGCCGTCCGGCGACCATGCGCCGCCTAGAATGCCAGGGTAGGTGCCGATGGCGATGTTGTCTGGTGACACCAGGGTGACGATGTGCAGATCCGTTGTGTTTTGCGGCCCGCCCTGCGTGCTGTACGACAGCTTCGAGCCATCGGGCGACCACCGTAGCTCGATCACCCAGCGCCGGTTCAGGTCGTTCGGGTCATCCGGTTGGTCGACCAGAAGTCGTTGGTTGCTCCCATCGGCGTTCATCACCCACACA
>JANPBN010000443.1:0-1800 GCA_031430415.1 Dehalococcoidia bacterium | reverse complement strand
ACGTCCATATTCGGATTCAGGTGCCGCAGCGACGCGACGCTGCCGCGGTAGTAGCGCCACCCCAGCACCACCTGCACCGGCGTCGCCAGCGCCAGCACAATCCATCCGTGCAGCCAAGGATCGTCGTTGATGTAGAGTCCGGCGATGTCCATCGCCATCGCCAGCACGACAACCGGGATCGCGAGCGCGGCCCCAAAAACCGTCAGCGCCAGCGTGCGCCGCGCGTGCGTCTGTCGCTCCGAGTCGCGATCGGTGTCCGGCGCCGAGAGCTTGGCGGAGTAGCCCGCCTTCTCGACCGCCGCGAGGAGGAGCTCCGCTGTCGCCGTTCCGTCGCTCGTGATCAGCGCCGTCTCCGACGCAAAGTTCACGTTCGCCGTCTCGACGCCCTCAACCTTGCCCAGTGCCCGTTCGACGCGGCGCACGCACGACGCGCACGTCATCCCGGAAATGTCGAGCGATGTCGTCTCTTGTATCGTCATCTTGCGCCTCTTTGTGCTGCCGCAATCTGTTCTCGGCCGTCTGCTATGTGTGCAAGCGTTCTGTTGTGCGCGACCCGCCTACGCTCGAACCGCCGCCTCGTATCCTTCCTCTTCAATCGCCGCGATCACCTTTGCGGCGTCGATGTCACCCTCGACCACCGCCGAGTTCGACGCGAGGTCGACCTTCACCGACTTCACTCCCGGAAGTTCCTGTACAGCCTTCGTGACGTGCTGCACGCAGTTGTCGCACGTCATCCCCTTCACATCGAACAGCATCTTCGTCTCCATTCGTTCGCTCCTTGCTCCAACCCTCTCCCCACGGAGAGGGAGCTACTTCCCCGCCACCTCATACAACTCCGCCACCACCTCAGCCTCGCGCCCCTCGCGAATGCCCTCTCGCAGCGCAGCGGAGATCCCGAGCGCAGCGAAGGACCGAGCGCAGCGAAGGACCGAGCGGAGCGAAGGACTCTTCTCGTAGAGCGCCCACCTACTTCCCCGCCATCTCGTACAACGCTGCCAACTCCGCTACCACCTCCGCCTCGCGTCCGTCGCGGATGCCCTGCACCGCGCAGGTTCCGAGATGTCCGGTGAGCATGATGGCTTCCATCTTCTCGATCGCCCGCCGCACGGCGTACGTCTGCTTGAGCACGTCGACGCAGTACTTGTCCCCCTCGACCATCCGGCGGATCCCCGCCAGGTGCCCGTCGATGAAGTTCAGCCGCTTCAGCACGTCGGCCTTCATGTCGTCCTGCACGCTCACCTCCCATACCCCCTGGGTAGGGGTACTACACGACCATCCTACGATCGTCGTGGGCATCGTGTCAACCCCCCGGTAGGGGGTATGGCACGCTGGGACTCGCGCAGCGAAGCCAGCGTTAGCTGTCGTGGCGAGGCTTGTCGAAGATGCAGCCCCGCCGTACCTCGCCCGTGCCGCATCCAGACTGGCGCCCGGCGTAGCGGGTCGTGTCGCGTCAGCGGTTCCCCTGATTTCGTCGCGCTACCCCATCCGCTACCATGGGCGCACGATGAGGATCGATTTTGCGTCACAGGCCGTAGTCGTATCGGTAGCGGGAGCCCGTTGACCGGTCGATAGAGCGCACGCGACGACCGGACGGGGCCCCTACAACCATCGGGGACTTCCCGTTACTCGAAGCGGAGCTTAGATCCCGAGCGAAGCGAAGGACGACCAGAGCCTAGCAACCAGCGACCAGGACCCAACCATGCCCGACATGCCCAAGGCCTACGAGCCGCAGTCGACCGAGCCCCGCGTCTACGAGTTCTGGGAGAAGCGCGGCTACTTCAAGCCGCGCATGGACGAGAC
>JANPBN010000442.1:0-1604 GCA_031430415.1 Dehalococcoidia bacterium | reverse complement strand
GGCGCGCTCGCCGATGCGATGGGCGCGCCCGCATGGGCCACCGGCGCGCAGTTCGCCACGCACGCCGGCCGCAAGCAGAACGAGGAGGCGCTCGAAACGCACATCACCGAGTGGACGCGCCCACAGGTCGCCGAGGACGTGATGGAGCTGCTGCAGGCGCGCGGCATCCCGGCCGGCGTCGTGCAGAACTCGCGCGACGTGCTCGAACGCGACCCGCACCTGAAGGCGCGCAGCTACTACCAGTACCTCGACCACGCCGAAACCGGCCACAGCGCCTACGACGGCGCGCCCTTCCGCCTCAGCAAGACGCCCGGCACGCTCACGTCGCCCGCGCCGCTCCTCGGCCAGCACAACGAATACGTCTGCAAAGAGATCCTCGGCATGACCGAAGACGAGATCACGGAAGCGCTGGTCGAACAGGCTCTCTTCTAGGGAGATGGTCGCTGGTGACTGGTCGCTGGTTTGGGCACGGCGAATGCGTGCGTGCCTATACTGTCCCTAGAGCAAACCGGATGAGGGCATGGCGATGAAGCACGCCGTGGTGATCGAACGAGCCGAGAACAACTTCTCCGCATACGTGCCTGACCTTCCAGGGTGTGTCGCCGTGGGTGACACCCTCGAGGAAGCCGAGGCGATGATCCGCGAAGCGATCACGGTCCACCTCGACGGCATGCGAGAGGACGGCGAAGCGGCCCCTGAGCCGCACACCTGGGTGGAACTCGTCGAGGTCGCCTGACCGGATCGGTGGGCAGTATGAACGCAACCAGGCTCGGCATCGTCGCCTTCGCCGCCGCCAGCGCGGTCTTCGCCGTCGCGATGTACTTGATGCTGGCCCGTGCTAACGAAGACGCCATCACCGAGGTTCCCGACTTCTCCGGGCTAGACCTACAAGGCGGCGAGCGCGTAAGGCTCGATTCGTTCGACGACTTGTTCGGCCCACCGCGAACCGTGACGTTCGATACAACTGCCGTATCACCGTCCGGCGAACGAACGGTCACCATCACGAAACGTTACCAGTCCGGTTCTACGACGCGCATCGACACGCTGGACACCGACGGATCCGTCGCGACGAGCCGCATCCGCGACGGCTCGGTCATCGACTGTGACTGGACAGAGAAGACTTGTCGCAAGGTGCGGGATACGTCCCTGTCGCGGCTGCCCGAACTGCTTCGCACGCGGCGGGCCGAAGCCACGACTACTCCACCGCCAGATTCTTCCCTCATTGGCATGCTGCCAACGGCCCGCGTTACCACGTCGGAGCGGTTGGTGCTGGGAGAGCCCGCCACATGCACACTCAGCGAATCGCCGTATGGCGACTCGGAGACGTGCTCGACTGCGGATCGGATCGTTCTGTACGAGCGGCGCCTGATAAACGGCACGACGACGACGACGGTCGCGACCGAGCTACTACGCTTCATCCCGTACGAGGCCATCGGCCTGCCGTTCCCACTCGAGGATGACGACGAATAGTAGAAACCCCCATGCCCGCCACCATGACGAAAGAAGAAGCGCACGCATACCTCGACTCGAAGCCAGGGTGGATCGTGCTGACGACGATCGGTGCGGACGGCTATCCGCACAGCGTGCCGATCGGCTACTTTCGC
>JANPBN010000441.1:0-3830 GCA_031430415.1 Dehalococcoidia bacterium | reverse complement strand
TCGAGCGGCGGCAGCGCAGCGTCGAATACCTTCGCGGGGAAGCCCTCGGGCTGCGGACGGTCGTCCGCAGTCATGGGCCGCGCGCTGTGGCCGTCGTCCGGGCCACCTGCCGCGCCGCGCGTGGCGCCGACCCCGGCGTTGTGGTCGTACGGCGTCGTCGCGTACTCGTCCCGCGCGCAACCTGCCGCCGCCAGCGCGCCAACTGCCGCGACGCCGCCCGCGACGCCAAGGAACTTGCGCCTGTTGAGGGTCGACGAATGAAGCGTCTCGTTCGCGTCCATTGCGATGACTCCTTTCTTTCTCCTCGTATTGTCCCGCCTGATCGCTTCAGGCGATTCTGCGCAACGGCCGCACTACTCGCCGCCACAGCGCACCAAATGAAGGCCGTATGGCCCTATGTGCTCGATGCCATGTTCCCGGCCACTGCTTCTCGCTGTCTTGTTCGACGCCAGGCGTGCGTCGTAGGCTTCGTACGACTGGTTGGCAGGTTCCAAGGAGAGAGTTCGATGCGCGTACGCTACGCCCCACGATCGCGTCGCGGCCTCGCCGCAGTAGCGCTTCTCGCGCTCGCGGCCGCACTCGCCGCTTGCGGTGGCAGCGACGACAAGACGCCCGCAGCATCGCCGACGGCCGCGCAGTCCGCAGCCAGTCCAAACACGGCCGCCTCTTCGAGCGATGCCACGGTCTCCGTCGACGAATCGTTCTGGCACGCCGGCTGGAAGGCGACGCTTGGCGATGCCGTCTACGACGCGGCGGAGGGCACCGTCACCATCGATGTCGGCTTCGAGAACCTTAGCCCCAACGTTGCCCGTTTCGATTCGCAGCTCGTCCTGACGGCGAACGGCGAGAACTACGCGGCCGACGAAGCGGAGCAGGACTACCCCGAAGTGCCCGGCGGCCTCAAGGGCAAGGGCGCGTTCGTGTTCGACGTCGATGACGGCTTTGCCTTTGACGACGCCACGCTGATCGTCGGTAACCCGACGAACAACCAGGCCACGATCCCGATCGGTCCCAACGGCGATGCGCTCGTATCGCTCGAACCCGTGGTCGTCGCCGTGACGGGCGCGGCCGTCGCCGGACCAGTGACGCTCAATGTCACCGGCGTCGAGGTACGCGCGGACCTGCCGGAGAAGAGCAGCGAAGTCGCCAAGGGCAAGACTTCCATCATCGTCAGCTTCTCGGCGACCGTCGGCTCCGGCATCCCAATCGGCCAGGGCGTGCTGCAGAGCGAGAATGTCGCGCTCACGCTGCCCGATGGCACGTCCGTCGCCGTCCGCGGCGATGGCGTCAGCGGTGTGAACGAATTGCTGCAGGGCAAGGAAGGGACGACGATCCTCGGCCTCTCCGTGCGCTTCGAGGTGCCGTCTCCCGCCAGGGGCAACTACGTCTTCATCGTCCGCGGCAACTATGGCGCGGGCAACACCATGGTCAGCGGCGAACTGCCGTTCGTCATCCCGTAGCGGCGCCACTCGCTCACGTTATGCTGATGGCATGAGCGACCGCATCCCCGAGATCCTCTTCGTCTGTGTCCATAACGCCGGACGGAGCCAGATGGCCGCCGGTTTCGCAATGGCGCTCGGCGGCGACCGTGTCGTCGTGCGCTCTGCCGGGTCGGCGCCCGCGGACGCGATCAATCCGCTCGCGACAGCGGTGATGCGAGAGTGCGGTATCGATATCGCCGGCGAGCGCCCGAAGGCGCTGACCGACGAGGCGGCCCGTGAGGCAGACGTCGTGATTACGATGGGCTGCGGCGACGCCTGCCCCGTGTACCCCGGCAAGCGCTACCTCGACTGGGAACTCGACGACCCCGCCGGTCAGCCGATCGAGACCGTCCGCCTCATTCGCGACGAGATCCGCAGTCGCGTCGAGGCGCTGCTGCGCGAACTCGGCGTCGAAGTCAGCGCGGTGCCGTCCAGCACCTAGCGGTCGTCCCGCAGCGCCACGATCTGCTGGCGATGCGATGCGTTGTGGTTCGCCAGCCACGACGCCATGTCGATGAGCCGCGTCTTGCCTCCGACCATGTCCACGTTTCGTCGCCAGTCCGTCTCGCCGAGGCCGTCGATCATCGTGAGCGCCCGCGCGATCTCATCGCCGAACAGCCGCAACAGATCGGCGCGAGGCATCGCGTCGTAACCCTGGCCCTCGAGCAAGCGCCACGGCAGCGGCGAGCGCTCGGCCGGGACGTCGGCCGCTGGATCGAGCGCCGCCGTCAGCCGGCGGTTGAACAGCGCGGCGATGTCGACCATATGGCCGGCGATCTCGGCCATGCACCATTCGCCCGGCGCCGGCCTTCGCCGCAGCGTCTCCTCCGGAGCGCCACCGAGCGCATCGCGGAGCGCTGCCGTGTCGCCGCGGAGCATCGCGATGATCTCGTCCGGTTGGCGGCGACTCAGGCGCTCGGCCGTGCCGGAGTAGAACGGCGCGAACAGCTCGAAGTCGCCCGCGAACGACCCGCAGACCGCGCACACCTCCGGCCGCGCCGACTCGAAGAGCGCGCCGCACTCCGCGCAGCACCAGATGAGTTGCGCGACCACGTTCTCTGGCACGTCGCGGCTCGTTTCGAGCGACGTGACGGACCGCGCGAGGATCGCCGAGCGCGTCGCCGCGGCGCCCGCGAGCGCGCCCATTGCCTGCGATGAAGGCCGGTCAGCCTTGTTGCCTGCCAGCGCCCGAATGACCGCGTGCTCGCCGCCATCCAGCGCAGCCAGCGTATCCGTCGCCGCCTCGCCACGCGCAGCGACGCGCTCCAGCGCCATCGCCCGAGCGCGCGAAGACAGCGCCGACGCGCGCAGTATCTTCGCGAGGTTCATGCGGCCTTCCTCGACCGCCCGCTCGGCGGCGGCAAGGCAGCGGATCGCCGCGATGGCGTCGGTGTCCGCGATCGCGCGCAGTTCCGCCGGCGTCATCGCGCGCTGTCCGGCAGCCGGCCGTAGAGCGTCGCGCGAATGTCCTCGATGACCGATGTGCCATCGAGTCGCAGACGCCGCGTGTTGAACTCGGGGTGGTGCACGGTGACGTACAGCTCATCCTTGGCGGCGTCGAGCGGCAGGGGCAGGCCGCACGTGCCGCCGGCATCCGTCGTCGCGCGCGCCAGCACCGTCGCGTTGTGGCCGCTGAGCGTCACCTCGGCGCCGGCGATGGGCGGCCGCTCGCCGGACGTGTCGGCGTCGTTCGCCAGCACTTCGACCATCGCCGTGCGGCCGTCTTCGTGCGCCGTGATGTCCACCGCCATGTCGATCAGGTACACCAGCGGGTCCGGGATGATCGCGCGCATACCGTGGTCGCGCACCGCCCGCACCTGGTTCGCCTTCAGCGATGCATCGACCGGCGCCATGCCGTGATCCGTCGTCATGATGAAGAGCGTCGTCTCGCTGAGGCCGCGCGCATCGAGCTCCGCCAGGATGTGGCCGATGCGCACGTCCGTCTCGTCGAGCGCGACGCGTTCGCCGTCGGAGTGTGGCCCGTAGTCGTGGCCGACGCCATCTGTCAGCGTGAACTCGTGGTACATGAACTTCGGCGGCGGATGCGTCTCGTCGCTGTACAGCACGATCGCCTGCGCGACGCCGCGGCCGTCGACCACGGACTCGCGATGCGCGCCCTCCTGCTCGTCGTCCATCCACTTCGATTGCGTGTCGTGCATGTAGCGCGCCGTCACCTCGCGCAGCTGGTCGCGGTCGCCGATGACGCGCCGCTCGAGCGTGGCGTGGTCAGCGCCGCGCGTGCACGGCTCGTGGATCGACGCCGTGAACGCGCCTTCGAGCCCGTTCCACTCGCCGTAAACGCGATGGAACGCCTCGTACAGCGTCTCGACGCCGTCGCCGAGGAACTTC
>JANPBN010000440.1:0-2359 GCA_031430415.1 Dehalococcoidia bacterium | reverse complement strand
GCCCCTCCCGGCGCCTGGTGGCAAGAACTCTTCCGCGACAACGGCCCCGTCACCACCCCCACCCCTCTCGCCCGTTAGCCGACGGGCCGTGCCCCCTCCCGTTCGCGATAGCGAACGGCCGCGTTCCCCTTCCCTCGCTGCCCCCGCGAAGCGTGCGGGTCAGGGAAGGGGCTAGGGGTTAGGTACCATACCCCCATGACCGCCCTCCACGACCTCCCCGCGCGCGTCGCCGCATACATCGACCGCGAGATGCCGCAACTCCGCGGCGCGGGAGCCGTGCTCGCCGCGTCGGGCGGCGCCGACTCTGCCGCCATGATCTCGCTGCTCTGCGAAGCGCACGTCATCGACCGTTCGACGAGCGTCATCGCCCACTTCGACCATCGCCTCCGTGACGCCGCAGCGTCCGACGCCGACCGCGCGGCGGTCGATGCGCTCGGCGCCCGATACGGCCTGCCCGTCGTCGCCGGCGTCTGGGACAACCCGAAGCCCACCGAAGCCGCAGCCCGTGCGGCGCGCTACGACTTCCTCGCGACGGCCACGTCCGCCCACGACAGCGCGATCATCGTCACCGGCCACAACGCCGACGACCAGGCCGAGACCGTGCTGATGCATGCCATGCGCGGCGCCGGGCTCCACGGCCTCGCCGGCATGGCGCCGGTCGCCGCGTGGCCCGTCGCTGCTGGCGCGGCCGCGCCGATGCTCGCGCGCCCGCTTCTCGCCCTCACCCGCGCCGAGACACGCGCCTGGTGCGCCGCCCACGCCATCGCCTTCCACGACGACGCCACCAACGCCGACCCCGCCTATCTCCGCAATCGCCTCCGTCTCGATCTCCTGCCTCAACTCCAGCAGGCGAACCCGGGCGCCCGCGACGCGCTCATCGCGCTCGCGTCGCACGCCCGTTCCGTCGCCGCCGGCATCGATGCCTCTGTCGCCCACGTCGTCTTCTCGCACGGCGATGTCGTGCTCATCGACCGCGCGGCCCTCGCCGCCCTGCCGGAAGGGAGTGCCGCCCATGCCTACCGCCTCGCGCTCACCCGGCTGCTCGGCGACGCCCGCGACATCGACCGCCGCCATTACGCCACGCTCGCCCGCGCCGCTGCGCACGGCTCCACCGGCGCCACGCTCATGCTGCCTCGCGGCGTCGTCGCCACGGTCGACCCCGGCGCCGTTCTGCTCTCGATCGGTTCACTGGCGGCGCCGGCGATCGACCCCGAGCTCGCTCTGCCGCTGCCGTACCGCGGCGACGTCGGCGCCTGGCGCATCGACATCCGCGTCGCACAAGATGGCGACCCCGCCGCCCTCATCCTCCCGCCCGACGCCGTCATCCGTCGACGCCGTCCCGGCGATCGCATGCGCCTCCGCGGCGGAAGCCACGCCAGGCTCCAGGACGTGCTCGTCGATCGCAAGGCCCCCCGACGCCTGCGCGATGCCATGCCCGTGATCGCCTCCAGCAGCGAGATCTGGTGGACGCCATGGGCCGTCGCGGCTGCGCGTACCGACGGCGAGCCGTACGCGATCGAAGCGCGCCTCGACGATGCCTACGCAGCGGGTGTCGCCGCGCCTTGACGGGCGGCCACACAGCCCGGTACTATACGTCGACGAGAGAAGGCACCGGGTCCTGCGAGGCCCGATCGTCCGGTGGCCCCGCGGAGCGGGGTCTTATCTACGCCGGACGGGCGCGTTCAGAAGAGCCCAACGTCGCACCACGCGGGTGCACCTTGCAGCTAACCTGACGCTCAGCGTTTCCAAGTCAAGAGGGTGAACGGCCAGTGACCTCGGCGAGGTTGAACGCGTCGCGTTTGACACCGCATAGGGGCCACGCTAGACTCCCTCGCTGTGCCCATTTCGGTGGGCGCGGCACGCACCTTAACAATTGGATAGCGGTAAGAATAGTGCGGGTGAGGGTTCTCCGTTCGAACCTAATCTCACTTCGGTGAGATTGAATTTTTGGAGAGTTTGATCCTGGCTCAGGATAAACGCTGGCGGCGTGCCTTATGCATGCAAGTCGAACGAGGTCAAGACTTCGGTCTGAAGCCTAGTGGCGGACGGGTGAGTAACACGTACGTGACCTGTCCAGAAGTGGGGAATAACCAGCCGAAAGGTTGGCTAATACCGCATGTGGTTACCCCTTAGAAGGGGCAAACCAAAGCCGAAAGGCGCTTTTGGAGGGGCGTGCGGCCGATTAGCTTGTTGGTGTGGTAACGGCGCACCAAGGCGGTGATCGGTAGCTGGTCTGAGAGGATGGTCAGCCACACTGGGACTGAGACACGGCCCAGACTCCTACGGGAGGCAGCAGCAGGGAATTTTGCGCAATGGGCGAAAGCCTGACGCAGCAACGCCGCGTGGGGGATGAAGGCTC
>JANPBN010000439.1:0-1770 GCA_031430415.1 Dehalococcoidia bacterium | reverse complement strand
GACGCGCTCCCAATATCGGGCGCGTCTATAGAGTCCGTAGTGTCGCATCGATCGGGTTCTCAGTGCAAGACTGGGGGCTGGTGATTGGTGATTGGTGATTGGTGATTGGGACTGGGGGCTGGTGATTGGTGAGTGGTGAGTGGTGATTGGGGATTGGTGATTGGGGGAACGAGCGTCGGGGGTCGTCACCGGTGGCATGCGGCGGGCGGGTGGCGCGGTACGGCCGGTCAGCGGATGCCGCTGTCGTAGGTGATGATGACGCGGGTCGTCTCGCCGGCGCGCACCTCGACGGTCTCTTCGCGGGCAAAGACGGGGCCGCCGGGCGGAAGGGGCACGAGGCGATATGTGCCGGGGTCGAGTTCGGCGGCGAAGATGCCGTCGGGGCCGGAGACCGCGGTTGCGACGAGGCGCGTGCCGGAGTAGATCTCGATCGTTGCGGCGAACGGCTTGTCGGGGCACTCCTCGCCCTCGCGCACGACGGGGCACTGCGGCCCGATGAGCACCAGGCCAGCGATGCCGGTCTCGGTATCCGGCAGCACGACCGTCGATGTCGCTGCGGGTGTGACGGCGGGCGAGGCCACCGGCGCGGGCGTCACGCTGGGCGCACTGCCAACGGTGGAAGGCAGTGCCGTTTCGACGCGGCCTTCGGTCGATGCCGTCGCGGCGGGTGAAGGCGCAGGTGGGGGCGTCTCTGTGCCGTCGCCGCACCCGGACGCCGCAGCGGTGAGCGTCAGGGCGAGCAACGAGACGACGGCGGTGCGTACATTCATCCTGGCAGTATGACGCTCTGGCGCGGTGGACGGTTCCAGCTGGTCACGGTCTGCTCACGCGCATCCGTTACACTGGCGTCAAAGCGGCGGGTTCCCGCCGTGTTTCCGTGCCAGGAGGACACGTGCTGAAGACGATCTACTGTGGCGACATTCGTGCGACCGATGCAGGCGCTGACGTGGTCATCGCGGGGTGGGTACACCGCCGGCGTGATCACGGCGGACTCATCTTCATCGATATGCGTGATAGCCGCGGCATCGTCCAGGTCGTGGTCAACCCGGACACGGCCGAGGCACACGCCGTTGCCAGCGAGGCGCGCGGCGAGTACGTCCTGCGCATCGCCGGGCGCGTCGAGACGCGGCGCGAAGGCACCGAGAACGACAAGATGCCGACGGGCGCCATCGAGATCCGCGCTGCCTCGGTCGAGATACTGAATGCGGCGAAGACGCCTCCCTTCTACATTAATGAAGAGGCGGATGTCGATGAGTCGCTGCGGATGAAGTACCGCTACCTCGATCTCCGTCGCGAGCGGATGCAGCGGAACATCGTGCTGCGACACGAGATCATCGCGTTCATGCGGCGGTTCCTCATCGAGCGCAGGTTCATCGAGATCGAGACGCCGGTACTGGCGAATCCGACGCCGGAGGGGGCGCGGGACTACCTCGTGCCGAGCCGGGTGCATCCGGGCGAGTTCTACGCGCTGCCGCAATCGCCGCAGCAGTTCAAGCAACTACTGATGGTGGCGGGCTTCGAGCGCTACTTCCAGATCGCCCGGTGCTATCGGGACGAAGACCTGCGCGGCGACCGTCAGCCCGAGTTCACGCAGCTCGACCTGGAGATGAGCTTCGTGAACCAGGACGACGTGATCGAGTTGATCGAGGAGTTGTACGTCGGCCTGGCGAAGGCCGTGCGGCCGGATCTCAACGTGCCGTCGCCGTTCCCGCGTATCACCTACGCCGAGTCGATGCGGCGTTTCGGCACCGACAAGCCGGACATCCGCTT
>JANPBN010000438.1:0-1636 GCA_031430415.1 Dehalococcoidia bacterium | reverse complement strand
CACCACTTTGTCCTTGCCGGACGTGCTGTTCGACGAGGCCGACGAACCGGCGGCGGAGGTGCCGGCTGAGGTGGCGGCAAAACTGCCGGCGAGGGCCGGGGTGATGGAACACGCCAGCAAGGCGCAAATCTGGGTTGTTCGGATCATTGGGAAACCTCGCGAATGAAATGGAAACGCCGGCGGCAAGACGACCTCGGGTACCGCCAGATTGTGTCGCGGAGCCGGGCTCAGGGTTGAGCCGCCAAGCGGCGCCATGATTCAACGATACCGCAATACCTTGAAAGCCAAGAGCGGCAAGATTGGATACATCCTGTTGTGGGTGCTGGGCGTACCTATCCCCATTGTGATCATCGTGTATCTGCTGCGAGGCTGCACACGCGCGCACGCGTGTTCTACGGCGGGAACTACAACGATTGGGAGACCGGACTTAGGGCGCTAAAGAGGGGCGCTGAAAAACGTTCCGGCCAGAACGATTTTCGACTTGCTTCAGATAATCAGTGTTTACACTGTTTACATCGATTAAAAATCAGTCTATAAGCTGATTATATTCACCTCAAAGGGCTTGGATCGAGCCATGACTCCACGAAAAAGCATCGTAATTCAACAGCTTGATGCAAGTCTCTGGCCGTTCCAGCACGCGACCGCCATACCCCGACCCCCAGGTGGCTGGATTCGGGCGATTCGCGAGGCGCTCGGCATGACAAATCGTCAGCTCGCCAGGCGGGTCGGCCGCAAGCCCCAAACCGTCCTGGATCTGCAGGCTCGTGAATCGGCGCAGACAATCCAGCTCAACTCGCTGCGCGAAGTGGCGAATGCGATGGACTGCGAGCTCGTCTACGCAATTGTCCCGCGCAAGCCGCTCGGCACGATGCTGGAGGAGCGTGCGCGATCGGTCGCGCGCGAAACGCTGCGTCGCACCGGGCATTCGATGGAACTCGAGCGCCAGGGACTCGGCGTGCGGGAGCAGGAGCGTGCGTTCGAGCGCGAGGTCGACCGGCTGCTCGCGGGCAGTCGCCGCAAACTCTGGGAATGAATGCCCCGAGTCCGGGCGGTGCGACGCCCCTCGATCCGGACGAAGCGCATGCACTCATCCCGTCGCACATCGCGACGCAGGCCGAGCTTAACGAGTGGGAACACGACAACATCGTCGGGGGCGAGCGCTGGGCGTTTGCCCGCCGCCGCAAGGATCTGTTGACCGCGGATTTCCTGAAGCGGCTGCACCGGAAGTTGTTCGGCGTTACCTGGAAGTGGGCCGGGCAGTGGCGAAAGACCGAGAAGAACATCGGTAGCGCGCCCGAGCGTGTGCCCGAAGCGATTCGGCAGTTGCTATCGGACGTTGCCGCACAATCGGAAGCCCATAGCTATCCGATTCGGGTGATTGCGGCGCGCCTGCATCACCGCCTCGTGCAGATTCATCCGTTTCCGAACGGCAACGGTCGCGTCGCCCGGACCTATACGGACCTCCTGCTGTTTAGCCGGCACCAGGAGCGGTTCCGCTGGGGTGCCGGCGACCTGGTCGCGCCGGGAGACGTGCGCGAGCGGTACATCGCTGCGCTCCGCGCCGCGGACGCACATGACTACGGTCCGCTGCTCGATTTCCTGGAAGTGCACTGAAAAACATTGCCACGGAAACGTT
>JANPBN010000437.1:0-1702 GCA_031430415.1 Dehalococcoidia bacterium | reverse complement strand
CAGTTCGAGATGGAGAGGTCTGCGTCTCGCAGAAGGCAGGGCACTGGTACCACCGTGCCGATTCTCTATGCGACGTGATTGCGCGTAATGTCCGCAATCGTTGGGCTGCCGAGCAGCGCCATGACGTTTCGGAGTTCTTCTCTGAGGAGGTCGAGCGCGAGTCGCACGCCGGATGCTCCGTCGTACGCCAGCGCGTAGATGATCGGCCGGCCGATAAACACCGCCTTCGCCCCAAGCGCGAGGGCCGTTGCCACGTCGGTGCCTCGACGCACGCCGCCGTCGAGATAGATCTCGACGCCGCCCGCCGCCGCATCGACGATTTCTTCAAGCACATCGATCGTCGCTGGTGCTCGGTCGAGCTGTCGCCCGCCGTGGTTGGATACCCACACGGCATCGACGCCGTGCTCGACAGCGAGTCGCGTGTCCTCCGCCGTCAGGATGCCCTTGAGAACGAGCGGCAGGGGTGTTGCCTTGCGCAGCCAGGCGAGGTCTCGCCACGCGAACGTATTCGGCGCCCTTGCAATGATCCCGCGGCGAACCTCATCGGCGAAGTTCCCCGAGCGGTTCACAGGCATGTTCCAGTCCTGTCGCAGTTCACGTTCGCGTCTTCCCGAAGTAGCAAGATCGACCGTCAGTACGATCGCGCCATACCCGGCCTCGAGCGCGCGGTTCAAGAGCCGCTCGCTTCGCGGCCCAGTATTGTCCTGTGTATAGAACTGGAACCATCGCGGGCCACCGGAGGCTTCTGCAATCTCCTCGAGCGAGCGCGACGAACTGGTTGAGGCGCAGAACATCACGCCTGCCTCCGTTGCGGCGTGAGCGGTTGCGCACTCACCTTCCGGATGCGCCAGCGCGTGCAGCGCGGTCGGCGCAATCCCGAACGGTTGGGCGACCTTGGTGCCGAGCAACGTCGTGGTTGTGTCGATCTGAGACACGTCGACGAGTACGCGTGGCCGGAACCGCCGCCGCGAGAACGCGGCCTCGTTTTCTGATAGCGTCACCTCGTCCATCGCGCCGCCGGCGTAGTATTGGAACGGCCCCGGCTGCACACGATCGCGTGCCAGCTCCTCAAAGTCACGCAGGTTCAAAATTGTCGCCATGCTCATCAAAGTGTACAGGCCGTGAAGCGTGGCTAACCTGCGACTCGCGGATGGCGTGAACTTCGGCGGCATCCCGCTCCGCTCCGTCTACCAGGCCTCGGACGGCTCCGTTTCCGTGACGTTCCTCTTCGGCTCCGCGATCGGGCCCGGGGACGCGACGGCTCATGCAAGTGATACACGACGAAGGCATCATCGACGAAGCGCGCACAGTGCGCGAGGTGAACAAGAGCCGAGCAAATGCTAACCCAGGACAGGGTGTTCGCGGGCGCGCTGTCCGTGCCAATCTGAGTCGGAAGAGGTGGCGCCACTAAAGAAGGTGAGTGTCGGGAAGATCGGCGCGCACCGTCGATCGACATCGTCATGCCCGCAATGATCTTGGCCATCTGTATAGCTCGCTGCCGGGTACGGGCACGGGGAGGCTTACTTCGCGCCGCCACCGAGGGCAAGCACCCGCATCCCGTCTGCGGATATATCCAAGTCACACAGCGTTGTCTGGTGGTCGCTGCCTCGCATCTTCAGCACGTTGATCTTCCGGCGGACGTCTCCCCGCTCTTCGACTAATCGCAACAGGATAATCGAGTCGGCGAGGTACGACACCTTCG
>JANPBN010000436.1:0-3014 GCA_031430415.1 Dehalococcoidia bacterium | reverse complement strand
CCCGAGCGATGGCACGCGAACGCTCGCCGGATTCGCGCTGCTCGCTTCGAACGCGGCCGCGGCCGAAGCAGACGCCATCGTCGAGCGGTTGCGCCTGACGCGGGATCAGGCGGAGGCCGTGCGCGGCATCGCGTCGATGCGCGGCGCTGAGGCGATGCTCCGGCGGCCCGACGCGAAACCCTCGGGCGTCGTGGTGTTACTCGATCGGTTCCCCCTCCCGTCTGTCATGGCATTCGCTGCCGCGACGAGTGATACAGTCATTCGAGGACTCGCCGAACGCTATTTGCGAGAGTGGCGGCACGAAAAGCCGTTGCTACGCGGCGACGAATTGCAGGCGCTCGGCGTGCCAGCAGGCCCGCAGGTGAAACAGGGGCTGCAGCTCCTCCGCGCCGCGCGCCTCGACGGGTGGGCGCACGACCGTGGCGACGAACAGGCGCTGGCGATGCGGTTCGCGAAGAGCATCCGTGACTCAAGCGCCATGCACGGGAACATCGACCTCGATGGCCTGAGCCGAAACTGAGGGCCCACGCCAATTGACCAACAGGGTCATCCCGGCGTATTCCAGTATTCGCCGCCGTAATTTGGGAGGAATTGTGCCGGGTTACGGGATGGCGTTCGAGCTGTACGAGCACGGCGAGTTCACGGGCGAGGCCGCGTACATCGTTACCGAGTTCATGGGCCGACCAGATTCGGGTCGTCATCATCACCCCGGAGTTCCCGCTGCTCCGGAAGATCTGGGGATTCAAGTCGACTCGCCTGGGACCGCGGCGCGTTCCCGTGTTGAGAGATGAACTCGAACGCCTCTTGCCACGAACCAAGGAGTTGGGATCTGCGATGGCTGAGGAGATTCCAATCGTCATCGAGTTGCTCAAGTCCGCCGAGCAACGGCGACTCTCTGTCCAGGTGTCCGGTCCCTAGCGCATGGAGGGAACGGGCCGGAGACGAAACAAGCACTCAGGAACCTACGCGCCTAACTGGCGGACATTTGCAGAACGGCAGTTGTCGTTCACGTACGCCGATGGGCGCGATGGCGGGCGTCACGCCGCCTTATAGTGAGACGCGGCCCACGCCTGAGCCTCACGTGCATCGTCGCGATATCCTGAGGGCGATGAGCGAACCTGCTATCCCCTCCGAGATCGTGGACTGCGTTGTGTGCGGCGAATCCGCGCCATTTCCCATGGCGGCAGAGTGCAACTGGTGCGACCAGAGGTATCACCTCAATCAACGGAACGATGGCGATGCGAAGGACTGCGGGAGGGTTTGGATCGACGAGCAGCACATGGGGCTACAGTTCGCTTGCTTCAACTGTTCGAAGCCCGATGGCACGCCGGAAGCACCGCACGCCTCTGCGGTGGAGGCGCGGCAACCGCGCCAGCGACGATATAAGCGACGTGCGTAAAGCGATGATCCAACGGCGAAGAGGAGTCATGGCGCGTGCCATCAAAACGTAAACGCAACCTGCGCCCATCCGCGCCGCCGCGCTCAGGCGAGGGACGCCGCGAGCGCGTCGAGCGCTCCGAAGCCACAAAGCCGCTGCCGCGATGGCAGTGGCGGACGTTTCCCGTGTTCTTCGCGCTAGTGAGCGGGCTGCTGCTGGCCAGCCTCGTCAACGGCGTACCCGACAACACGGCCGGTGCTGCAGTGCAGCTGATCGCGATCGCGGGGTTCGGCTACGGACTGGCGCATCTCGTCGTCATGAACGTGATCGTCGCCGGGCGCGTCCGCCGCCGCAGCGAGAGCCTCGCGCGGGGCGAGACGCCCGACGACGACTGGGAGGACGAGACGACGTACGCCGACGAGACGACCGCCCCATAGCGTTGGTTGCGGTTCGCGACCGCGTTGGCGTTTGCGCGACGTGTACACTGCCGCCATGCCGCCAGACGCTCCGCATTCGCCGGAGCCCTCAGACGACCCTGATCAGCTCCTGAAAACCGCCGCGGACGCGGTCGAACTGCGCGCCGATACGTCGTTCGATCGATTCGTGCTGCGGACGACGGCGTGGTTTGGGGCGCACACAACGATACGGCTCGTCGTCGCCGGAACGGCGCTGATCGGGGCGCTGCTTCCGGGCGTCGTCCTGCTCTTCAATCCTGGTCTGACCGACGGACTGGCGGGGTTCGGCTATTTCGGCGTCTTCCTGACGAACCTTGCGAGCACCGCGACGTTCTATTTCCCCGTCCCCGGACTGACGGCTGCAGCGCAGACGCTCATCGCCACAGAGGGCGAGAACGACAACTTCCCCTGGCTCGTCGGCATCGCCGGCGGCATAGGCATGGCCGTCGGCGAAGTGACGGCGTACTACGCCGGATACCTCGGCGCCGAAATGGTGCGTGGACGCGAACTGCCGGGACCGAAGCGGTTCCACAGCACGATCAATCGCATCACGGCACGCATCAGCTGGTTGATGGATCGCTGGGGTATGGCGACGCTCTTCACGCTCTCGGCGTTGCCCAATCCGTTGTTCGAGATCGCCGGACTCACGGCAGGATCGGTACGCATGCCGTTCCGGCGCTTTCTCGTGTCGGTCACTTCGGGCAAGATCGTGCGCGGCGTGCTGATCGCCTACTACGGCGCGGACTTTCTCGACGCGCTGCGCAGCGTGCTGCCGTTCGTCTAGCGCGACACCTCGCGCGTCATCCACGCTATGCCGTCGGGCGCGCACGGCCACTCAGCCCGCGGCAGTGGCCGGTAGCCCAGCCGGATCCAGAAGTACACGCTGATGCCGTTTTGTTCCGGCGCAGGAGCGTAGATCGTGCGCGCTCCGCCCGTGCGAAGAAGGTCCTCCATCATCGCCGCCGCGCGCATGCCGCTCCCCAGGCGAGCGTGCTCTCGCGCAGTCGCGACCAGTTCGATGATGGCTACTCCCGGGCGCCCTGCAACGTGCGATGCCACGACAAGGCCGACCTCGTCACCGTCTCGCACGATGACGAATGATTCCGTGGCGCGCTCACCCAGGTCCGCCGCGGTCTTCGCTCCGTAGCCGACGCTCCTTGCGGCATCTGGGAGCCACGCGT
>JANPBN010000435.1:0-1782 GCA_031430415.1 Dehalococcoidia bacterium | reverse complement strand
TGGCCTCGGGCACCGCGCTGCGCGCCTATCCGATGAGCTTCGGCTACGGCGCCGCGAAGGCCGGAGTCATCTCGCTCACGAAGTCGCTCTCGGCGATGCTCATGAAGCACCAGATCCGCGTCAACTGCATCGTCCCGGGCTATGTGCGTCAGGCGCCGGCCCGCAACGAACGCGAGGAGATCTTCGCGAAGACGCAAGGCCGGTACATCCCCGCTCAGCGCCTCGGCGAGGCCTGGGAGTTGGGGCCACTCGCCATATTCCTCGCGTCCGACGCGTCGAGCTACGTCACCGGGCAGGGCTTCGTCATCGACGGCGGCGGCCTCGCCGGCGGCCTGGCGCCGATGGACTTCGCGCCTGCCATCCCGCTCTAGGAGATCACCATGAAGAACGAGTGGGGCGATGTCCGTCTCGGCATCGACGCGTACGACCTGTCCGGCAAGAACGCGCTCGTCGTCGGCGCCGGGCATCCCTCCGGGCGAGCGATCGCGCTGGCGCTGGCGGAGGCCGGCGCCAACGTCGCCGTCGCATCGATCACAACCGATGGCGAGGAGGTGATGCGGTGCCGCTCGGCCCAGAGGGCGATCGTCAAGATGGGCCGCACATCGATGGCGCTGGCGACCGACGTGACACTCGGCACCGGCGTGCAAGTGATGGTACGGCAGGTCGCGAAGGAGCTGGGCAGCATCGACATTCTTGTCAATGCCCCCGACCTCTTCCTCGGCAAGCCGGCAGAGACCACGACCGACGTCGAGTGGAGTCGCGTGCTGCAGACGAATCTCTCCGGCACGTTCCACGCTTGCCGCGCTGTGGGAAAAGAGATGCTCAAGCAGGAGCGCGCCGGCCGTATCGTCAACGTCGCGTCGGCACTGGGCGAACGCGGCATGGCGAACGCGGCCGCGTACTGCGCAGCACAGGGGGGCATCCTGAACCTCACGCGCGCACTTGCGACGGAATGGGGGCCCGCCGGCATCACCGTCAACGCCATCGCGACGGGCTGGATGGAGCACTCGCCCGCGCTCGGCGATCCGAACCCCGAGTCGAACAAGACCGTGCGCTTTGTGCCGATGAAGCGCGCGGGCACGGCCGATGAGATCGCACCGCTGGCGGTGTACCTCTCGTCGGACGCCTGCGGCTACATCAGCGGTCAGGTGCTGTTCGTCGATGGCGGCCTGACGACGCACCTGTAGGCGACGCTGTGCCATCCGTATCCATCCGCGGCGTCGACCTCCACTACGAGCAGTACGGCTATGACGGACCGACGCTGCTGTTCGCCCACGGGCTGATGGGCAGCATCGAACTGACGGCGCGGTTCGCCGAACAGCTCTCAGTATTCGCCGAGAAGGGGCTGCGCGTCATCGCGTACGATGCTCGCGGCCACGGCCGCAGCGGCTTTACGACGGAGCGCGCAGACTACCACTGGGCTGCGCTCGCCGAGGACATGCACGCATTCATCGCCGCCCTCGGTCTGGCGCCGGTCAGTGTCTACGGCGGGTCGAT
This sequence comes from Dehalococcoidia bacterium, assembly GCA_031430415.1. Lineage (GTDB taxonomy): Bacteria > Chloroflexota > Dehalococcoidia > DSTF01 > JACRBR01 > JANPBN01. Next base: position 285 of record JANPBN010000435.1, on the reverse strand, counting down.
GGGCGCGGGCACGGCGCTCATCTGCGCCCTCGCACACCCGGGCGACTTTGACCGCATCATCCTTCGATCGCCGCCCCCATTCGGCGCGCGGGCAATGCGCCCGGTGAGGCGATGGTTCGGGCCGCTGGCGATGATGTTCCAGCTTCTGGGGCCGGCCAGGACGGCGCGCTTGCTCAGCCGTGGCGGTCCGATGCACGATGCGCAGGCTGCGAATCCGTCAAATGACCTGCGATCCTTCTTCGCGGCGCAACGGCGCGAGTCGATCGTGCCCGCCATCCGCGGTCT
>JANPBN010000434.1:0-5718 GCA_031430415.1 Dehalococcoidia bacterium | reverse complement strand
CGTCGCTGACGATGGGCGCCGCGGCGCTGGTGTCGGGCATGATCGGCGCGGAGTCGTTGCAGCTCGGGTTCGGGGCGCTGACCGTCCTCGTGGTTGGCTCTTCGGTGGCGTGCCTGCTGGCGTGGATCGCAGCGCACGGCTCGGCGCTGACGCCTGACCGCGTCGTGCTCGAGGTGTAGGTGCTGGTCGAACGCGCATGCGTCGCCGCGTGGCTGTGAACGCGTTCATAGACCGGCCTCGCCCGACAGCATACGATGCGCGCATCAGGAAATGACGTAGATAGCAGAGGAGGCGAACCGTTGGGCGAGCGAGCGCAGGCGTTGGCGGCGACGTTTGATACGGCGATTAAGGATCTCTCGGCCACGGCAGAGAGTTGTACGGACGCCCAGTGGCAGGCGGTTTGTGGCGCCGAAGGGTGGACGGTGGCCGCGACCGTACATCACGTCGGGGCGCAGTTCGGACTGGAGCTGGAGTACCTGACGGCCGCGGCGGACGGCGCGACGCCACCGACGCACACCTGGGACGACATCAACGGCCTGAACGAGTCGCGCGCGGCGAAGAACAGCGCGATTAGCAAGGCCGATGCCGTGAAGGGCTTGCGAGAAGGCGCCGAGAAGATGTCGGCATACGTGCGCGCGCTCAGCGACGCGCAGCTCGATGCGACGGCGCCGCTGGCGCTGGCTGACGGCGCGGCGGTGAGCACGGAGCAGCTGGTCCTTGGCGGCGTACTGATTGCGCACGCGGTCGATCACCTCGCGAGCATCCGCACGTCGATGTAGTGTGCTGCGCGGAGGCTTCAATGACGGACCACGAGATTGCGGCGTTGGCGTGCCCCGACGACTTCATGTCGGCGTGGAACGCCTGGGACCTCGCGCGTTCGGCGGCGACGTTCAACTATCCCTCGGTGCGGCTGGCGAGCGGCGGGGTGAGGCTCATAGAGGGGGCCGGGGGTGACTCCCGCGGTCCTCAAGCCTTCAGAGACCCGCCGCCGGCTGCCAGAGATTAAACTTCGTCCCCTGGTCATCGGTACAAGCGCTGCTCCAGCCGGATGCACTTTCCGACGGCTCTGCCGCTGTCCCACCTAACTCCCGGACCACTGCGATCGAAGCCTCGATGTCGTCGATGCGGAACCATGCGTCGATGCGCGTGTCATCCGACCGGTTGATGCCGCCCGCCGGCGATGCGTTCTCGGCGTGGGCATATGCATCGCCCTCGCGAGCAAACGTCCACCCGAAGAGCCTGCCGTAGAACCGGACGCCCGCATCAACATCGCGCACCGGCAACGTGAAGTACCCAAGATTTCCCGCCACAATCGTCTCCTCCGCAACTCCGTGCCTCGCCTCAACGTCCCCGCAGTCCAACTCCCCCTCTCTCGCCAGATCCAGCTCCGCTGGACCGAAGTCGGAGAGGCGCTGCCCCCGCGAAGCGTGCGGGGGGCCGGCGCTGTCCTGCGGGCCGGGCCTGCATGGAGGGGTGAGGTCCTCCTACCCGAGATCCTCCGGCTTGAAGTCGGGGTTCGGCGTCGAGATGTTCCACCGGTGCCCGAACGGATCCTTCAGCCATCCCGCACGCCCGTACAGCTCATCCTTCAGCGGCCGCTCGACGCGCGCCCCCGCATCGACCGCGCGCTTGAACGCCGCATCGGCGTCGGGCACCGAGAGCACGAACGACACGCTCGTCCCGGCGAGCGACGACGGCGACAGCACGCCCATCTCCGGCCACTCATCGCTCAAGCACAGCACTGTGTCACCGATGTCGATCTCCGCATGCCCGATGCGCCCGTCGTCTCCGACAAAGCGATATCGCTCCGTCGCCCCAAACGCGGCGATGTAGTACGCAATCGCGTCCGCCGCCGGCTTCGCGCACAAATATGCCGTCACGTGTGTCATGTTGCGATCCTCCTTGTCGTTGAGGTTACCGCCCCGCCGCCGCGCCCGTCTTGTACGAATGTGCTGCAAACCAAAGCCCCCTTCCTTTAGGAAGGGGGTTGGGGGTAGGTCCCCGCCCAGCGCCGCGCACCGTCTCGCACGAATCTGGCGCAAACCAAAAGCCCCCTTCCTTCAGGAAGGGGTTGGGGGTAGGTCCCGCACTCGCCACCCGCGTTGCTCAGCGCCCCGGCGAGCCCAGCCGCGCCAGCGTCGCCTGCAGCTCGCCGGCGTGTACGAGCGTGTGCCCGCTCGCAAGCCAGTTCACGAACGTTGCGTTCGTGAACGTACTCCACACCTCGCGCACCCACGCATCCTTCTCCGGCCAGAGCGCGCCCAACTCCGCCAGGCGCGCGTCGATGTCGGGCTTCTCGTCCAACAGCGACAGGTCGCACGCCGCGAGCCATGCCAGCACGTCGTTCCGCACGGCACGGCGATATGCCCGCAGCGCGCTGGTGTCGACGCCGTCGCTGAACGCCGCCACCTCGTCGTCGCCGAGCCCTGTGCCGATCCGCGTATCACCCAGTCCCGCAGCATCCGCGAACTCACGAACGAGCACCTGTGGCGTCCCCTGCACCATTGTGTTGATCGCGACGTCCTCGCATCGCGTCGCATGCCAGACGACCCACGCCACCGAGTTTCCGCCGCCCGGTGGTCGCGCGCGCATCTGCTCATCGTTCAGATCGCGCAGGATCTGTTGATCGATCACGACGTGCGCCGTCATGTACTGCATGGTCAGGTACTGTCGAAGATCCATGTGTCACCTCTGGGAAGTGCCGGTCGAACCAAAGCCCCCTTCCTTCAGGAAGGGGGTTGGGGGTAGGTCCCCACCTTACACCTCGAGCGCCTCCACACCGGACGTGCGCGGCCGCGAGATCGCCTCCGCTCCGCCGTGCTCCCCCAGCAGCGCCTTCCCCGCGCTCCGCAGCTCATCGGTCGCGGCGGCCGGCGGCATCGCTAACTCGATCTTGTCGCCGTCGCGGAGATGCACGAACAAACGCACGACATCGCCGCCCGGGTGCTCCGAGATCAGCGCGATCAGCGCATCGAGGCGGCGTCGATCGCCGGCGTCATCTGTCGACTCGTGCAGGAAGAAGCGCAGCGTCGCCGCTGGCTGGTCCGTAGAGGCTGGAGGTTGGACGTTGGTACTTATGGGCGCCGTGACACTGGCGCTGTCGCCGTTGCTACGCGGCTCCGGCGCGCCGTTGCCGCCATTTCCGTTCACCTTCGGGGCGCCGTTGGTGGGAGACGGCGACTGCTTCACCGGCGCCGGTGCGGCGACACGCGCCACCACGCCCACGCCTGCCGATGCGCGCACGGCGCTGCTCAGCCAGTACGGCGCCTCGAACGACTCATGGCTCACGGTGCCATCCGCCGTCTGCACCAGCGACACCTGCTGCACCGCTATCTGCAGCCGGTCCGCGCGCTCGCGCACCCGCAGCAACATCAGCAGGATGTACCCGGGCGTCCACAGATCGCGCGTCGTCTCGTACACGTCGGGCCAAACCGTCACTTCTTGCGTGCCCGAAAGGTCCTCCACGGTCACCGCCAAGAACGTCTTGCCGGCCTTCGTCGACCGCATCCGCACGTCGTTCACCATGCCGGCGATGACGACTTCGCGCCCGTCCATCTCGCCCGTCACCTCGCTGACCAGCGCCGACGTGTGCTTCGCCAGCGTCACCGCCGCACTCGTGAACGGATGCTCAGACACGTAGACGCCCAGCAGTTCGCGCTCCCACGAGAGCATCTCCGCCTTCGACACCTCGGATTCCGTGAGCTCCAACGACGGCAGCGGCGTCGCGACGCTGTCGCCGAACATGTCGAACATCGTCGACTGCCCGGTCTCCTTCAGCTTCGCCTCTCGCTGCGCCAGCGAGACGATGCGGTCGATGTTCGCGAGCAACGTGCCCCGGCCGCCCAGCGCATCGAGTGCGCCGCACTTCACCAGCGATTCGAGCGCGCGCTTGTTGACCGCCTTCAGATCGACGCGCTTCGTGAAGTCCTCGATGTCGCGGAACGGTCCCGCCTCATCCCGCGCCGTCACGATCGCCTCGGCCGCGCCGGAGCCCACGTTCTTCACCGTGCCGAGCCCGAACGTGATCGCCATCGACCCGCCGCGCTCGTCCAGCTCAAAGCCCGCGCCGCTCAGATTGACATCCGGCGGCCGCACTTCGATGCCCAGCCGCACGCACTCCGCAACCGCCTCGGCGATGCGTTCGTGCGTACCGGCGCTCGACAGCACCGCTGTCATGTATTCGTGCGGATAGTTCGCCTTCAGATACGCCGTCTGGTATGCGATCGTCCCGTAGCACGCCGAATGCGCCTTGTTGAAGGCATACCCCGCGAACGGCTCGATGAGGTCGAACACAGCCTGCGCCTGCTCCCGCGCGTACCCGTTCGCCACCGCCGCCTCGATGAACTTCTCGCCCTCGGCCTGCATCAGCGACGCGATCTTCTTCGACATCGCCTTGCGGATCGCGTCGGCATCTTTCAGCGAGTAGCCGGCGAACTTCTGCATGACCATCAGCACCTGGTCCTGGTAGACGATCACCCCGTACGTCTCGTCGAGGATCTCCGCCAGGTCCGCGTGCGGATACGACACCAACGACCGGTCGTGCTTCGCCCTGCAGTACGCGCCGATGTGCTGCATCGGCCCCGGGCGATACAACGCGACAAGCGCCATCAGTTCCGCCGTGCTGTCCGGCCGCAGCTCCTGGATCGAGCGCCGCATCCCCGGCGACTCGAGCTGGAAGACGCCGAACGTGTTGCCGGCGCCCAGCATCTCGAACGTCTTCGCATCGCCGCCGGGCAGCGCCTGCAGATCGATGCGCACGTGCTTCGTCCGTTCGATGATGGCCACCGCCCGCACGAGGATCGTCAGGTTCGCCAGCCCCAGGAAGTCCATCTTGAGCAGGCCGATCTCCGCGACCTGCGCCATCGCATATTGCGTCGTCGGGATCGATGACTCATCGCCACGCGGAGGACGCTGCAGCGGCACGTGCTCCACCAGCGGCTCTCGCGAGATCACGACGCCAGCCGCGTGCGTGCTCGCGTGCCGCGCGACGCCCTCAAGCCGTCGCGCCGTATCGACGAGTTCCGTCACCTGCGGCTCAACTTCGTACGCCGATGCCAGTTCCGGGCTCTCCGCCAACGCCTTCGTCAGCGTCATCTGGAGCGCATTCGGCACCAGCCGCGCCACGCGGTCGACGTCGCCGTACGACATGCCGAGCGCGCGCCCCGTGTCGCGGATCGCCGCCTTTGCACCCATCGTCCCGAATGTGATGATCTGCGCCACGCGATCGTATCCGTAGCGCTCTGCGACGTACTTGATCACGTCGTCGCGCCGGTCGTCCGGGATGTCGAGGTCGACGTCCGGCGGCTCCTTGCGGTCGACGTGGAGGAAGCGCTCGAACACCAGCCGCGTCTCAAGCGGGTCGATGAACGTAATATCGAGCGTGTAGAGAATGATGCTCGCCGCCGCCGAGCCGCGCACGCCAAGCATGATGTTCGCGCGCTTACAGAACTCCGCGATGTCGTGGACGACGAGGAAGTAGTTCGTGAACCCCGTCTTCTCGACGACATCGAGTTCGTACTGCAAGCGCGCCCGCACCTTGTCGTCGGCAAACGGATAGCGCCGGTTCAGTCCCTCGCGCGCCAGATCCGTGAGATGCTCGTGCGGCGACCGGCCCTGCGGTGTCTCCGGTTCCGGCAGGTGCAGCCGCCCGAAGTCCATCTGCAAGTCGATCTGGTCCGCGACGAGTTGCGTGTTCGTCACCGCCTCCGGGATCTCCGG
>JANPBN010000433.1:0-2128 GCA_031430415.1 Dehalococcoidia bacterium | reverse complement strand
GCGATGTTCGATTGCATTCCGACGACGGCGACCTCGATCTTCTCTTTGGCGCACATCTCGAGCAGCACGGTGACGCCGTCGCGCGGAGAGATCGGCAGCGACGCGGCGTCGGGGCCGAGGATGGCGTCCTCGTGGCCGGCCTCCGGGTTTCGGTTCGACTGGCTGACGACGCCGCGCTCGCCGGCTGCGACTTCGATGTCGTCGCGGCCAGCGAGGAGCAGCAGCTTCTTCGCGATACGAGCGCGCCGCGCGGTGTCGCCGGAAACCGTCGTGACGGCGCGCAGGTCGATGCCGGGATGGCGCACCGCGAACGCCAACGCTAGCGCGTCATCGACGTCCGTGCCCATGTCTGTGTCGAGGATGATGGGTAGTGGCATGGGGGGATGGTAGCGGGTTGGGCGTGGGAGGCGGGAGGTCGGAGGTCGGAGGTCGGAGGTCGGAGGTCGGAGGTCGGAGGTCGGAGGGAGTATCGGAAGATCGTGCGATGGCGGCGCAGCTAACAGATCCCGGCCATTAATTCGCAACTCGGGAAGCGGCCTACGACACGTAGCGGCACAGCTTGCTGTGCCCGCGCGGCCACCCAATCACCCTTTGGCCAATTCGCGCAGGAAGCCGCGTGCACTGTGGTCCCCTCGTCTACCTGTCGGTGCGGGATGGGTGTCGAATCGAGTCGATGATGACCATCAGGAGCGTCGCCGGAACCAAGACGAGCTCACCAACGAACCACAACACGACAACACCTCCGGCCGCATTACACCGGTCTTGGCCATGACAATTGGTCGTCGCCATTAGGAAGAACGTTACGGCGACCAACGCGACCTGTAGCGTCGCTAATGCTCGCAGGATTGACCCCGTGACATTGCGCGGCGCATTGTCTGACCCGCCCACGCTGTTATTCCAGCGCACCTCAATCGGTGCCTGCATCGCGGCGCGCTGCTGGTCAGCGACGGGGCCGTCGCAGCGCTGGCGGGGGCGGTGGTTTTGGCTGCAGCCGGGGATGTGCGCGAGTGCCATCGAGCGATCGTATCACGATGGTCAAGGGGGACGGCTGGGGTTATGAGAAAGGCGCATGGATCGGCGCCACGCGCGGTGGACGAGGGCAGGCAGGAGTGCCTGCGCTACCACGCTTCGAGGAACGGAAGCCGATGCCAGCCCCCGCCCCGGGCCTCACCCCCCCGCGAGGGCCCGGCCCTCGGGGCCCGGCCGGCCCCTCTCCACGGCGAGGCTTGTCGAAGATGCAGCCCCACTGTGCCTCGCTCTTACTCGCGAGGTTGCGTTCGGGTGTGACGTGGACCGCGTACGGTCGCGCCACATCCAGCGCATACTGCGTCCAAACAGGAGGTGCCATGACCCGCGATCTCACACCAACAACCAACCCTGCCTTGAACGCCCTGCGCCACGGACTCAGGTCTGACACGACGATCATCCCCGGCGAAGATGAGCTGGAGTGGGTCGCGTTCCGTAGTCGCGTCCTCAACGACGTCGCGCCAGCGGACGCACTTGAGGCCGCACTGGCCGTCCGCATCGCCGAAGTCGCCTGGCGGCTTCAGCGCGCTACACGCGCCGAGCGCGAATACATCGAGCACATCTACCGCTGTCAAGAAGCAATGAACATGCGTATGGCGTACGGTGCGTCATGTCGGCTCGAATCGCCGAACTCCGGCGAGCCACGCTCCATCAACAAAGGAATCGAGTTCTATGCAAAGGCGCTCGCCGCCGCCGACTCCGCACCTGATCCTCCAGAGCCTGCCGTACTACCAGCGGGAGAACACCTCGATCGGCTGATCCGGTATGAAGCCCATCTGAACCGACAGCTGACCACGGCCATGCGCGAGCTCGAAGCCCGCCAGGCCCGTCGGCGCGGCGAACACACGCCCCTCGCCCGCATCTCGGTCGATCTCGGCACGCCAATCGCTTGAAAAACACGAAAACTGCCAAACGAACCGGCAGTATCAGATTCGAAGTCGACGAAAAGGCACGGCGCGGCTGGCCTTAACCTCAGCGCGAAAACGCCCACATGTGTCCTGTGCCAGCTCCGTCGGCGACACACACGGGGCGAGGCAAGCCTCGCCGCTCCAGGCAGACAGGGGTTGGGCGAGCGGGGGCTCGCCGCTACGGACGCGTACTA
>JANPBN010000432.1:0-3446 GCA_031430415.1 Dehalococcoidia bacterium | reverse complement strand
AGCTGCTGGATATGGCGCAGTTTGTCGAGCCGCGTATCGAACACCGTGACCTGGGCACCGAGCGCAACGGCCGTCGCGATCGCGTTCTCCGCGACGATGCCGGCGCCGAGAACGACGACGTGCGCGGGGGCGGCACCCGGCAAGCCGGAGATCAGCTTGCCACGGCCGGGGCCAGGTTTGCGCAGGTACTGCGAACCAACCTCCGTCGCCATGCGGCCGGCGATCTGGCTCATCGGGATCAGCAGCGGCAGCGAGCCGTCGGCGAGTTGGACGGTCTCGTAGGCAATCGCCGTGACCTTCGAGGCCATGAGCACGCGCGTCAGGTCGGGTAGAGCGGCGAGGTGCAGGTATGTGAACAGCGTCTGCTCATCGCGGACGAGGCCGTACTCCTCCTCCAGCGGTTCCTTCACTTTCACGAGCAGATCCGAGCGCGCCCAGACCTCCCATGATTGCTCGACGACGGTCGCACCGGATTCGGCGTACGCGGCGTCGTCGCAGCCGATGCCGGCGCCAGCGCCGGTCTCGATGAGCACGCGATGACCCGCATCGACGATGGCGTGCGCGCCTTCAGGCGTCAGCCCAACGCGGTACTCTTCGGTCTTGCGTTCTTTGACGGTGCCGACGATCATCTCGCCTCAGTATCGGCGTTTTCGCGCCCGGCCGTCACGCCCCGGCGACCGTGTTCCGCAGAACACCGATGCCGTCCACTTCTGCCTCGACGACATCGCCGGGCCGCAGGAATTCCGGCGGCGTCCGCCCGACGCCGACGCCAGAAGGTGTTCCGGTGAGGAGGATGTCGCCGGGCAGCAGCGTCATCCCGCCGGACCACTCAGCGATCAGGCGGGCGATGGGGAAGATCATGTGTCGGGTGTTGGAGGCCTGCTTCGCCTCGCCGTTCACCCGAAGGGCGATGTCCAGCGCTTGCGGATCGATGATCTCATCGGCCGTGACGATCGCGGGCCCGAGGGGGCAGAAGCCGTCGAGCGACTTGCCCTTGTACCACTGCTTATGGCGCTGCTGCAGGTCGCGCGCCGTCACGTCGTTCGCGACGGTGTAGCCGAACACGTACGACAGTGCATCCGCCTCTGCGATGTCGCGGCCGCGGCGGCCGATGATCACCGCCAGTTCGGCCTCCCAGTCGATGGCTGTGCTGACGTGGGAGTGCCACGGGATCGCATCGTCCGGGCCGATGACGCACGTCGGCGGCTTCGTGAAGAACACCGGATATTCGGGCACGTCAGCGCCGACAACCGACTTCGATTCCGCGACGTGGTCGGCGTAGTTGAGGCCGACGCAGACGATGTTGCGTCGCGGCATCAGCGGCGCGCAGAGGCGGACGCCGGCCAGCGGCAAGCCCGCTGTGGCGTCTCCGGCGAATCGTTCGGCGATGCGGCGCGCGGTCTCGAGCGTTTCCGGGCCGGCTTCGATGCAGGCGGTCATGTCGGCGGGGCACGACGCGAGCCCAAGTGACGCCGCCCCGGCCTCGAGGCCGACGACGCGATCGCCGAGCACGACGCCGGCACACGCCGCGGCGCTCTCCGCGGTGGTGTATGTGATCAGTCGCATGTCAGTACCACGATCTATCGATGATGAGGCCAGCGTGTCGACTCAAAACGCGCAGCACATGCTGGTCGGGCTCCCCGAAGTGCTTGCCGCGCTTGCGATCGGTGACGTACAGCGCGCCGCGAATCTCGGCGCCGCCGAATATCGGCACGCCGAGCAGCTCCTTCATCGGCGGATGTTTCGGCGGGAAGCCGAAGGCCTTCTCGTGCTCACCAACATCGAACAGGTGCACAGGCAGGCCGTCCTGGCGCATGCCTCCGAGGGGGCCGTGGCCCTGGGGCGGGCCTTTCAGGCTCGCCAGTTCCTTTTCATCCATGCCGCTGACGATGAAGCCCTCGACGTAGTCGGCCGCACCGGTCACGGCGAGAGCGCCGAAGGTGGCGTGCGTCATCTCGCGGGCGACGTCGCAGACGTGCTGGAGCGCATCGACCGGCGCCTTGGGGGGGCGCCTCCTGTTCCGCTCCGCCAGCTTGCGGAGGGCGTTGTACTCGGGATCGTGATTTCTCGTGAAGCCACGACGCGGCGCCAGCGCCTCCTCGACCCCTCGGGCCAGTTCCTGCTGCACATCGATGCTCACAGATGCATCGTATCGAGCGGCACGTCTGGCCGGAAGCGGCGGGCGCCCGGTGGCGGTGACGGCACCACGCCCTCAGCGTTCACGAGGCGCGTGGGTGCGGTACGAGGGCCCGTGCTGCGTTCGCGAGACCGCTGCGTCTAGATCCGTGCGCCGCTGAGGACGCTGTCTACGAATTCGGTGATCGCCGAGACGACGAGACCGGTAGCGAGGTCGCTGTGGCCGGTATCAGGGAAGGAGACGAATACCTTGGGCTCGGGCGCGGCGTCGAAGACCTGCCGGCCCATGTAGTCGGGCACCGTCGTGTCCCGATCGCCGTGCATGACGAGCAGGGGGCGGTCGATGCGACGGATTCGGCGCAGTGTGTCGTAGTTCGTCAGCGGCAGCCACGGCGTGAAGGCGAACAGCGACGCCATCCATGGGTGCCGCGTGATCGCCATAGCACGGACAGATGTGAACGGCGCGCGCAGTATGAGACCGGCGCTCTTCTCGCGCATCGCCAGTCCGGTTGCGACTCCCGTGCCCATCGAAAAGCCATAGAAGAAGATGCGCGCAGGATCGATGTCCGGCCGCTGGTGGAGCCAGGCGAGAGCGGCAGAAGCATCCACGTATGTGCCGTCTTCTGTGGCCTCGCCGTTGTGCCGGCCGTAGCCTCGATAGTCGAAGAGAAAGAAGTTGGCGCGAATGCCCGTGAGGAATTCGTTGAACGCAGCGGCGCGTTCCTCGGTCGCCCACATGTCGCTGGCGTTGTAGCTCGTGCCGTGCATGAAGAGCAGCGTCGGCGCGCCGGGCTGCGATGCCTTGAACAACCAGCCTTGAAGCGTGTGGCCGTCGGGCGTCTGGATCGTGGCTTCCTCATGCGGCCAGCCGACAGCATGCGGAGGCTCGGGGTGCCAGCCGTTGTGGTAGAAGATGCGCGGCCGGATCATCCGTTCGGCCGCGAGGGTCATCCCGACTCCAGGTACGGCGAGCGCGGCAGCGGTGCAGGCGATGCGCTTCAGCATGGATTCGAGTGTAGATCGCGGCGGCGACCCTTGCTGGGGGCTGTCAAGGTTCCCGTAGACTGCCACCAGGGTGGATCCGGGGGCGAACCCCTAGGGAGAGTAGGGGATCGCGGGGATTCAGCCGGAACCGCCCAATGACGATGCTTCCACAGCGCCCGCCGGCCTGACGAGGCACGGGTAAAGGAGCCAACGTGGGCGACACGGCCAACTGGGAGTTCGCCGCCGCCGTCGCAGCCGTATCGATCGGCCTTGGCGGCTTGCTGCTCTTCACGCTCCTGGGGACATTCAACTCGTGGCAAACCTTC
>JANPBN010000431.1:0-4301 GCA_031430415.1 Dehalococcoidia bacterium | reverse complement strand
GATCTTCGTGATCTCCTGTTCGGCGATGAGGTTGATCTGAAGGTCTACCTTCGCCCGCCGGTCGGATTGCGACGCTTGACGGTTCTCGCTGATCAGCACGAACGTGGAGAGAAAGATCGCCTCGAGCGACACGACAAACGTCAGGAATCCAAATGGAAACGTGTCGAAGGTGAGGAGCCCCGACGTGTTGAGCAGAATCCAAACGCCGAACCAAACGCCGTGAACGGCAACAACCAGCATGCTGCCGGTGAGCTTTGTCACCTGCTCGGCGAGCCGGTCGCCGAGGCCCATGCTGCTCCGGTCCCGATCCTCGAGGTCGATCAGCTCCTCGACGGTGCGCGCCACATGCGGCGGCATGCCTTCCATCGCCGGATGCAGCTGCGGTTCCCCACTCATCAGCGTCCGCCATCGTAGTTGACCGCAGTCACGGTCTCGTCACCGCCATCGCCGACACTCAGCCGGACCCAAACTCGCTCGGTGTCGCGCATCGATCAGTTCGCCGTCGGCCAGGTGACGTCCGCCAACTGGTCGGCACCGGCGTTGCCCTGGTCGGGCGCCGCAACATCCTCGCTGGAGGTGCCACGTGCCTTCTCGACGGCGCGGCTTACCTGCCGCCCGATCTGCTTCGTTCCGTCCTTATCCTTGAGCCACATGTACGTGGCAGCGCCAGCAGCGGTGACGGCAAGGGCCGTAAAAGCTTTGGACATCTCATGCTCTCCTCGTTCAATGAATTGATTCGCGGCGGCCAGCTCGCCGATAAGCGCTCAGTCGCCGCCAGCAGCCGAGGCGTGTTCGCCCGAAGACAGCAGCCGCCGGCCGTTCGCGTCGGCCTCCGTGCCGCCCGCAAGTCGGTCGAATCGCGCTCGCATCAGGCCATAACATTCGCAACTCGCCGCTTCAAGCCCAGCTCGGTCGAGCACGGTCACCTTTCCGCGGCGATAGGTCAGGACGCCGGATGCCTGCAACGCCTCTGCCGCGACGGACACGCTCGGCCGGCGGATCCCCAGCATTTCCGACAGGAAGACGTGCGTCATTGGAAATTCCGCAGAATCAACCCGGTCATGGGTCATCAGGAGCCACCGCGCACACCGCTGGACGGCCGGATGGCTGCGGTTGCATGCCGCGGATTGCGCCACCAGGGCGAAGAGCGCGACCGCGTAATAGCCCAGCAGCCTCCGCAGCTCCGGAATCTGTTCGACGTGGCGACGGAATCGTTCGCTCTCCATCCGCATCGCCGTACCCGGCACCTGGATCAGAAGCCGTGCGTCCGACTCCTCCAGTCCCAAAAACACAAACAGGTCCGCCATGCCTTCGTTGCCGATCGTCGCGATCTCCACTGCCGTTCCATCCTCCATCACGGTGAGCATCGAGATCACACCCGTGTTGGGGAAGTAGACGTATGGCATCTTGTCGCCCGGCTCGTGGAGCGAAATGCGGAATGTCAGGGGCACGACCTTCAGGTCGTGCCGGATCTGTTCGTATACCTCTGCCGAAAGCGACGACAGAATGCGATTCGCGACCGCGCGCCGCGCTCCGCGAGGTGATTCGTTACGCGAGTCGACGGTCATGCGAGATCGCTCCTCGGTCCGGCGCGTAGCGCCTGCGCGGGCACATCAAGCGGGACGCCCTCAAATCCGGGCTGACGCGCAAATGCAAACGTTGTGTCCTTCGCGAACTCAGCCGGCACCCCGCGCTTGGTGCGCTCAAGCGGGCGAAATGTGTGCAGGAACCAGAACCGCGCGCCCATCTGCCAGCGCGTGCCGAGCAGAGCCGTGCAGCGCTCCCCGTCCGCCACCACCGTGACGAGGCGGCGTCCGCGATCGAAGTAGTACTGGAACACCGAATCAGGCCGCGTCGCCCAGTCGACGACCATCTGGCCGGCGACGCCATGCGACGTGATCTCCGTCAGCTCCATTCCGCCTTCGTCAAGCAGCGTAGCCTTCATGCGCCCTCCTTCTATCTATCGAATATCTATCGAAATGCCCTTAGCGGTGGCGTGCGCATGCAGTAGTGCCGGGGCAGCGTCGCAGGTACGGCGCTCCCCATTCTCCGGAACACTACGCCCTGCGCATGGCGAGCATGATCACGACGACGAGCAGTATAAGGACGAGAAATCCACCACCTTTGTACTTGAGACCCCCCGGGCCACCTTGATCGTCCGCGAGTCGGCTCGCGGGCTGTCTCTATCCGCCGGCGGAGCGAATTCGGATCACCGGGGAACTGCGACGGTCAGCGGGATCTGGCGCTGTAGATTCGCCGCCAACGCGCCGCCTCGCTGCCCGGCACGCCCATGGCGGCGGCACGATGCACCGCTCCCGGCGCGTCCAATCATTTTTCGACCCCTAAGTGATCCACCGCCGTCCGAGCGGCGCATATATGTGTCCGTGCAGGGAAGCACGAACACAGCCTCCCCCTTCCGGCCCGCCCGCCCGGGCCGTGAAGGGGGCCTCGGTCACGTCGGACCGGGCAGCGAGAGGTTCGAGAACCAGGCATGGATCGCCATCGCGAGAGAGGTTGCAAGGTGGTAGCTGACGCCGGCGGTTCACATACAAGGGCGGACCGTGACCGCAACGGAGGAACGGCAGTTGGAACTCGCGCCGGGACATCTTCCGCGATCACCCCTGCCAGAGCCCTCTGGATCTACGTCAAGCACAGGGGTGTCCTGAACGTCGAAGAGTTCCGCCGCACGAACGTCCGCACTCCATAGGAGCCGGGCGGGGCAACCACTCAGAGCGCTCACGTTCCCGTCCATCTGTTGGACGAGCGCGAGCAACACAGTCGGAGGAAACACATTGGACACGAGACGTACCAATCAGGAAGAACCGGTCGGGAACGAGCGCGTCGTTGAGACCGAGGTTCAGACCGTCAGCACACAACAAGACGGCGCCACCGACATGAGGGCGCCGAGCACGCGCCAGACCGTGGCGGAAACGCCCGTCACGACGACGCAGTCGTCGCGCACAGCGGTGAGCGAACGCCCTCGCGCCTACTTCGACACGCTCCCCGAGCGACTCGGCGCTGTCGGTCTCGTTCTGCTCACGGCGCTCGAAGGACTCTTGGGCATGCGATTTCTGCTGCTTGCCTTCGGCGCCAACCCGGCCAGTGGCTTCGTGGACTTCATCATGGACGTGTCGTGGCCTTTCGTCCGGCCGTTCGCCGATATCTTCAACAGCCGCACCTGGGATCAGGGCATCATCGAGACGTCCACGCTCGTCGCAATGGGCGTGTACTTCCTCGTCTTTGCGCTCATCGGCATGCTGATCACCGCGCTGGCGCCCCGCCTGAATCCCGAGCACGCCGTCTAGGCACGCCGCCACGGGCGCCTGGCACAGAACCGTCGGAAAACGCCGCCGCCTAGGGCGGGTCAAAGCATGGGGGCGGGTGTGCCGCGCAGAGCACAGCACGGTACACCCGCACTTCAAAGGAGCATCGCCATGTCAGCCACCTCAAGAAAACTCAAGGGTCAGGCCCTCCAGGCCAGGGGCAACGCCAAGAAGGCCGCCGGTAACGTCACAGGCAATGACAGCATGACCGCATCCGGCCGCAAGGATGAGACCAAAGGCAAGGTTCAGGCCACCGTCGGCCGCGTCGGAGAAACGGCGAACAAGCTCACGAACAAAGTTAACGGGAGGTAGCGACCCGGCACGCGCGGCCAGGTTGCAGCGAGGGGCAGGCCCGGGAGTCACAACATGGCCCAGCGAACATCCCGCGAGAACCTCAGATACGCGTGGCCGCGATTGCAAATCCTGACAGTCACCACATTGGACCAGGAAGCGTCGCCTTCGCGGTGGATCTCGCCCATCCCATCGATACGACAGCCGGGCACGCCGCCCGTACCGGCCCTTCGGTAGACGCGACCACCCCGATGAGACGGCCGAGAATCCCCCCTCTCGGCCCACAGTTCGGACCAGGACATCGCGGAAGCCGAAACCGGCTGCCGTTGTGAAGAAGGCGTCCCGTCGAGCACCGAGCGCCGGCAGACGCCCGGCTGCTCGGCGGGCAGCCCGATAACGCACGGCAGCACGCATCACCCGGCCCAACCGGGAAAGGACAATGTTGAGAAACGCGCCGAACCATCATCCACTCGCCCTGTCCCGCTATCAGCCCGCTCGACCTAGTTGGGCCGCGCCGTCCTTCGGCCTTGGCGTGATGGCAAGCCTGCTCTTCGTTGGGGCGGCACTGTTGGCGAGTGTGATCATGGTGCAAGTCGTGAGGGATGCGATATTCGAGGGCGGTCGCGATCAGCGAACAACCGAATCCGCTGCCGTGACGACCCTCGGCCTTCAACCATTGCAGGCGCA
>JANPBN010000430.1:0-2242 GCA_031430415.1 Dehalococcoidia bacterium | reverse complement strand
GGATCTCGTCCACCGGATTCGCCGCAGGCGGAGTCTGGCGGTCGGCCAGCGCCTTGCGCACGACATCGGCGTGCTCGCGGATGAACTGCAGACTCAGCATGAGCGTCAGGGTAGCGATGGCGCCCAACGAGCGGAAGCCGCCAACGCGAACGGCGGAGCATCGGTGTATCATCCGAGCCAATGAACGAACCGACCGACGCGACCGGCAACCGCGACCGCTGGCTCCCCTCAACCGGCCCTGCGCGCGATGCGGCGTTCGTCGCCGTCGTAGCGTTTGTCGCGCTCCTCCTGCGGATTGTGAACCTCAGTGCGACGCCCTCTGGCCTCCACGGTGACGAAGCCGTGACGGGTCTTGACGCCGCCCGCATTCTCGATGGGCAGCAAGTCTTCCCCTATACCGCCGGCGCGCTCGGGCAGCCGTCGGGATTCATGTACGTTGTTGCGCCGTTCGTGCGCGTCATGGGACAGACGATCGAAGCGGTGCGCCTCCCGTCGGCCCTTCTCGGCACGCTCACGGTCGTGGTGGCCTTCTACGCCGTGCGCGAACTCTTCGGGCGACCTGCCGCCTGGATCGCGGCGGTGCTGCTCGCATTCTCATCGTGGCTGCTGTTCTACAACCGCGCCGGCTACCCCGTAACAGTCATGCCCTTGACGGAGGTGGCGTCGCTGCTTGCCGTAGCCGTCGCGGTGCGTACGTTGCGGTGGTATTGGGCGATTGTGGCGGGCGCCGTCGTCGGCGCCGGAATCTACGGCTACTACTCGTATCCACTGTTCGCAGTCGCGCTCGGTGTATACGTCGTGGTGGTGTGGCTGATCGAGCGTCCGGCGCCGCTGATCACCTTCGCGCGGCAGGCGGCCATCATCGGCGGCGTTGCGCTAGCGGTGACGTACCCGATGTGGCCGTATCTGTTCTCGGACGAGAGGGGGTACCAGCACGATCGCGCCGGATTCACTGTCGCGGCCACGCCGGAGTACAAGGCGGCCGATAGCGCTGGCCGGGTGCGCATCTACCGCGACCAAACGCTCGATGTGGTTCGCACCCTGACGTACCACGGCATCGATGACTCGGGCGATGCTACGGGTACGATTCCTGCCCTCGATCCGATGTCGGTCACGCTCGGCGGAGCTGGCATCGCGTTCTGCGTGATACTAGCGGTGCGTCGACGTCGCGCGGCGTACCTTCTGCCGTTGATCGTGATCCCGCCGTTGATGGTCGGCCCGGTGATGAGCATCAGCGGGACACACCGGCGCGCTCTGGGCGTTCTGCCATTCGTCGTGATCGGCGCCTCGGTGCTGCTGGCAGAGGCATGGGAAGCCGCGCGCGCCCGCCATCCCGGTCAAAGGGAATGGGCGACGGGCGCACTTGCCGTGCTCCTCGTCGCGTACGGAGCCGTGAATACGAACAGGTACTTCAGCGACATGATGGGGTCGACGCTCGTGAGTACGATCTACGCACCCGCCCTGACCGAGGCGATACGCGCCATCGAGCGAGAACCGGCGGACACGCACGTCTACTGGGCTGCTGACTCGTGGAGTGCATGGTACGAGACGGTACAGTATCTCTCGCCACGGCACTCCGTCGAGAAGGGTAACCTGGAGGATCGTTCGGGGCAGTTCTCTCCAGATTCACCCGGACTCGAGTCGTTCGACCGGACGCGCCCGACAACCGTCATGCTTGTCGGCAACTACGTGGGCGCCGACAACTACATGATCGAACGCTATCCGGGCTCCACGCACGAATACGGCCCCGCCATCGACGGTCTCCCGATGTACGTCATCTTCCGCCTGCCGGCGCTGCCGTAGATCTGATCGCTACGCCGCGCCGCCGTTCGGCGCGTGGGCCGTGTGGAGCGCCTCGAAATACAGCTGCGGGTGCGCCGCCAGCCAGTCGTGCGCCTCTTCGTACCCAAACAGATGCGTGAACTCGATGACTGAGTCACGCTCGCACATCTCCAGGTCATCGGGACGCTGGAGCTCGACACTACGAAGGGCGTCGAGAACGTCGGAGGGGATCTGTCGCTCGGTCATGCGGCTACGCCTCCTTTCGAGAGACCAAGCGATCATACGCCTGTACCTGCGCCTGTGCGCGTCGAAGTGCATCTAATTTTCATTGTGAATCGCTGCACAGACGCCTGCGCCTATCAGCCGCCGTCGACGAGGGCGATGAAACGCCGTAGACGTTGGGCCATCGCCGCGTCGCTCAGCACATCGGTGCTGTCCGCGAACTGGTCGATGCCGCCGG
>JANPBN010000429.1:0-2102 GCA_031430415.1 Dehalococcoidia bacterium | reverse complement strand
CGGCAGGAGTTCTCCTGGGGGGGCGAGCGGCATGTGCGGCGGCACTACTTCGGCGTGGTGCGGCTGGAGCCGTGGGATGCCGGTGTCGTGAAGCCGCATGAGCGCACGCTGTCCGGGCCGAAGGCCGACCGCATGGAGCTGCTGCGGGCGACGCGCACACAGGTAAGCCCGGTGTACTGCCTGTATCGAGAGCGGACACCGTCGCCGGATCCGTGGCCGTTCGAGGGTGGGCCGCTGTACGACTTCGAGGCGGACGAGCAGCGACACGTCCTGACGGCGATCTCGGATGACGCCGAGATCGCGGCGCTGTCGGCGCGGTTCGCGGCGTGCGACTTCTACATTGCTGACGGACATCATCGCTACGAGACGGCGCTGGCGTATCGCGACGAGATGCGGGCGAAGGCGTCGCGCTGGACGGGCGAGGAGGCGGCGAACTTCGTGCTGATGGCGGTGACGGACTATCGCGATCACGGGCTGCTCGTGCTGCCGACGCAGCGCATCGTCACGCCGCCGGTGACGCCCGCCGACGCGATGGCGCACATCGCAGCGATGTTTCGGGTTGAGCGCATCGACGGCGGCGCGGCGGAGGCGGCGCTGGCGGAGCGTGCCGGCCGCGAGACGGCGTTCGTCGCCGTCGGCCTGGAGGCCTCATGGTCTTCGACCGTCGTGCTCGACGCGGGTGCGCTGCATCTCTTGACGCTGACGGATCGCGCGGCGGCGGAGGCGCTGATGCCGTCGGATCAGCCGGATGCGTGGAAGCGGCTCGATGTGAGCGTGCTGCAGTATGCGATCCTCCGCGAGATCTACGGCATCGACGACGCGGTGCTGGCGGCGGGGACGGCGCTGCGCTACACGCAGGAGCCGGCGGCGGCGATCGATGCGGTTGCGTCGGGCGCGGCGCCGCTGGCGTTCCTGCTGAACGCGACGCCGGTGAGGCAGGTGCTGGAGGTGTCCGATGTCGCGGGCCGGATGCCGCAGAAGTCGACGTACTTTTATCCGAAGCTGCCGACGGGGCTGGTGCTGCACGGCGTGGGGTAGGTTGACCGGCGGCGGTTGACCCGCGCTCGCAACGGGCGTACCGTTGCTGTGTCCCCGACAGCCTGAGAGGCACTGTGCGACAAGTCCTCGCGACGCTTTTGGCAATTTCGTGTGTCTTCGCGGCCGGCAGACTTGCGCTCCGGCAGCATCCGGACGTCGTCGCCGCAGAGGACGACACTCCGACCGCCCAAGCAACAGCCACCTCCACGCCGTAACCTGCGCCTGCGGTTCCCGCCGTTCGGCAGATTCCCGAGGGCAACGCCAATAACGTCGACCTCGCGATTCCGGCAGCGAACCTTTGGATCTGCGAACAGGGGGTGTGTGACGGCCCGGGCGAGGGGAATCTCGTTGTCTTCGTGTACGCGACAGACGTGCAGACGGGAGACTCGAACGGTGATGGCGTCGCCGACGGTCTGGGTTCGTTCGTGTTCAAACACTGGGAGGACTACATGGCTCTCAGCTGGTGGTTCAACCCGGCGGATGCCGTGTTCAGATCCGATCCGCCGGAGCCGTACCCGAGCGGCGCTGACGGCATCGCAGACGGCGAAGGCGCGGCGCGCGCGCAGGCAGCATGCGCGGGTTCGCTGACTTTTGAGAACGTCAAGACCTTTGGGTGCTTCACCACGGGTCCGGCCGCGGGGCCTACGGGCGACCTGGACTTGGCTCGCCTGAACCTGGTTGTGGCACCCTGGGCCGCTAGCGAGATGTTCGAGCGCAGCGCCAATGCTGTTATGACGGTAGTCCAACTCGATGCCTGCAAGTTGCGCGACACTTCCGGCCTGCCGGTGACCGGATCGATCGGCGAGTTCACGCCTGTGTGCGGCGAACTCGCTCTGACGATACGGGTGCTCGAAGGCGACGTAAACCTCGATTGCGCGGTCGATGTGCGGGATCAGCAGATCATGGCGTATCGCTATGGTTCCTTCGCAGGCAGCGGGCCTTATGAGCTGCGATACGACCTCGAGCCCGATGTGGCCGACGGCAGCATCGACATGTCGGACCTGCAGAAGGTCTTCGGTCGCGACGGTTCGACATGCCAGGTGCCGATCCAGCCGCAGCCGCCG
>JANPBN010000428.1:0-1609 GCA_031430415.1 Dehalococcoidia bacterium | reverse complement strand
CCGCTTGGCGTTATCTCGGTTCTCTTTGGTGTTGGTGAGCCTTTCGTTGTGGTGATGATGGGCGTCGTCGTTCTGATCGGGGCGTATCGGAGTGCTGGCGTTTCGGCGGTACACTGCGCCGAACCAGGCGAAAACTATGGGAGGCACTCCGTGACTACTCCATCGACGGCGAGCGCTGGCATGGTCTCCCGGGCCTGGAGGTACACGGCGGCGCTTCGGGCGGGTGTGATCGCGGGCGCAGTCGCGGGCGCTGTCGTCGCCGGCGGCGGTGGGCGCGCCGCGATGCGCATCGTCGCTCTGGTCGACGAATCGAGCAGGGGTGTGCGTACGGACTTCGGCGCAATCGCCGGTGACATGACGCTTGGCGGAACGTTTTCGCTGATCATGCTCATGACCGTCGCCGGTACGATGGGCGGCATCCTCTATATCGCGGTTCGGCGGTGGTTGCCGTGGGGCGGCGTCGCACGAGGGCTGGCGTTCGGGTTGGTGATCGTTTTCGGGCCCGGTACCATCGCGATCGGTGAGATCGATCTCCAGATCTTCGAGCCGCCGCTGCTGTTCCTCGCAATGTTCGTGGCAGTCCAGATCGCGTACGGCCTCGTGGTGGCGCTGATCGCGGATCGGCTGCACGCGGCGCCGCCCGTTCATGCCGGCCGCCGGTCGGAGATCGCGGTGCGCGTCGTCACGGCTCTTGCGGTGCTCGGGATGTGTGCGCAGGTGGTCGGCATCGTCGGCAACACGATTGACAATGCCGGCTCGTGCGTGACGGCAGCCGAGGGTGGCGGGTGCGCTGTACGGGTCTCGCCCTAGCTGCAGACGCGTTCGCGGTGTGCTAGTCCGACGACGGCGTGGCTGTGACCGCATCGGCGGGCGTCTCGTTCGGGTTAAGGGCGTCGGCGATGGCGTCTTCGAGGCGGAGCCAGGTGCCGGCGGCCCAGCCGTTGAAGCCTTCACCGGCGACGCGCCACCACGTGTACGTGTCCGCGTCGATGGGGCCTTCCTGGATGATGGCCTGCGTGCCCGTCGGGACGCAGTTGAGCTGCGCGCCGGCCTGCGTCGGCTGCTCACGAATGCGGAGGCAGTCAGGCTCCTCCAGCCCGACGACGAGGACGGCATCGCCGACCTGGAGCGGCCATGGGATTCCGGGGATGTCGCCGGCGCTCGGATCGCGGTTGGTGACGGAAACGATCACCCATGCATCGGCTTGCTCTTCGACGAGGGCGAGAGCGGTCGGGTTCGAGAACGTCGGGCCGAGGTCGTAGGCGCGGCGGGTGCCACGCTCGCCCTTGAGGGTTGTGCAGAGCTTACCGGTGTCTTCGCCACGCACGGCTTTCGCGCAGTCGGGCAGGAAGCCGACGTTGCGGTTGTCGCGCACCCATTGCGCGATCGCGTCGACGGCGCCGGGTTTCGTGGGAGTGGCGGTTGCCTTCGGTTCACTGGATCCGCCGGAGCAAGCGGCGGCGGTGAGCGCAAACGCGATCGCTGGGATGAGGAAGGATGTCCGCATGGGTGCGGCTCCGTTCGCTGTGCTATGCGCCCTGCGCCGATGCATACCGCGCCATGAAGTCATCGTGGACACGGCGGCCGCCCGCTGCGAATGCGCGACTCA
>JANPBN010000427.1:0-1912 GCA_031430415.1 Dehalococcoidia bacterium | reverse complement strand
GGAGGCCGCTGCGCGTGCGCTCGAGGCGGGCATCGATGTCGAGTTGCCGGACACGTCGATGTACCGATCGCTGCCGGCCGCCATCGCATCGGGCCGAATCGACGAGGCAACGGTCGACCGCTCGGTGCTGCGGCTGCTGCGCATGAAGTTCGAGCTCGGCCTGTTCGAACGGCCGTACGTCGATGCAGACGCCGCAGTGCGCATCTTCGACACAGCAGATGATCGCGCGCTCGCTCGGCGGATCGCGCAGCAGTCGATCGTGCTGCTCAAAAACGATGGCCTGCTGCCGCTCGCCGCGTCGACGAAGCGCATCGCCGTGATCGGGCCGGCAGCGAACAGCGGGAGGCTGCTCCAGGGCGACTATCACTATCCGGCGCACCTCGAGGCGCTGTACGGGCCCATCGACGACGGCACGCTGCCGCCTGCAGCGACGCAGAATGTGGCGACACTGCCCGCGCTTGCACCGGCGCAGGGCGAAGGCGCGCGCATCGACCTGGCGGAACACTTCGTGCCGATGGTGACGGTGCTGGAAGGCATCCGCGGCGCGATGCCTGGCGCGCAGATCACGCATGCACTCGGCTGTTACACGATCGGCGACGACACGACGGGGTTCGCGGATGCCGTCGCCGCCGCGCGCGCGTCGGATGTCACCATCATCGCGGTCGGCGGACGGTCGGGGCTGGTCGATGGCTGCACGACGGGCGAGGCGAGCGATCGGAGCGACCTGGCGTCGCCGGGTGTGCAGCAGCAACTCGTCGAGGCGATCGTCGCGACGGGGACACCATGCGTAGTGGTACTCGTCGGCGGGCAGCCGCTGGCGATCCCGTGGATCGCCGAGCATGTGCCGGCGGTCGTCCAGGCGTGGATCCCGGGCGAGGAGGGCGGCAATGCCATCGCCGATGTCCTCTTCGGCGCCGTGAATCCGTCCGGGCGTCTGCCCGTGTCGATGGCGCGTGACGTGGGGCAGATGCCGCTGTACTACAACCATAAGCCGTCCGGCGGCCGCAGCCAGTGGCGCGGAAACTACACCGATCTGTCGACGACGCCGCTGTTCGCGTTCGGGCACGGCCTGTCGTACACGAACTTTCGCTACAGCGACCTGCGCTTGAGCGCCGCCGACGTGCCAGCCAGCGGCACAGTCACGATCGGCATGGACATCACCAACGAAGGCGAACGAGCCGGCGATGAGGTGGTCCAGCTATATGTGTACGATCGCGTCGCGAGCACGACGCGGCCGATGAAGCAGCTCGCCGGGTTCGCACGCGTCGGTCTGGAAGCGCAGCAGACACGGGCAGTCGAGTTCGTGCTCGACATGTCGCAGCTCGCGTTGTACGACACCGAGATGCGGTTCGTCGTCGAGCCCGGCGAGGTCGAGATCATGGCCGGCGCATCGAGCGATGGCATTCGCGTCACCGCACGCATCACGATCACGGGCGAGACGCGCGTGCTTCGGCGCGACGAACTGCGCCCGACGAGCGTACGGGTCCTCTAGGCGCGCCGTCGGCAGCGGGAGTGCCGCTACATTGCGCCGGCCTCACGCCCAGCCGTCTCCGGATGCACGAGCGGCAGCGCCCGGATCAGGTGGTAGGCTGTCGCGGCGCATGGCGATCGCATGGAGGGCTCTGCGGTGAAGATTTGCTTTCTCATGTACTACGGCTCGATGGAGTCGGGTGGCCAGGGCGTGTATCTCGCGAATGTGACGCGCGAGCTGAGCCGTCTTGGCCACGACGTGCATGTGATCTCTGGCCCGCCCTATCCGGTGCTCGATCCGGCCGTAACGGAGCACCGGATCACGACGCACAGCTTTCAGTCGATGCTGCTGGACCGTCGCGCGTACTTCGGGCAGCGGAGCGCGCTGAGCCATCTGCAACCGCTCAACTTCTATGAGTTCGCGTCGACGCGGTTCACGTTT
>JANPBN010000426.1:0-2030 GCA_031430415.1 Dehalococcoidia bacterium | reverse complement strand
GACTCTGCATCGGGTTCGTCGCCTTCGCCATCTGGGGCGCCGTGCGAGGCGACTGGCTCGTCGCTGCGATCGCCATCATCATGGCGCCCGCGACGCTCGCCAGCGCGCGCAGTACGCGCGCGCTGGCCGCCGCTGCCGAGACCAACCGCGACCGTGGACAGCAAGGGAACAACCGCGATGAATGACGACGTGCTGACGATCGCCGGCAAGCAGTTCCGCTCCCGCCTCTTCCTCGGCACCGGCAAGTACGCCAGCCCCGAGGAGACCGTCGCCGCGCTCGAGGCGTCAGGCACAGAACTCGTGACCGTCGCCATTCGTCGCCTCGACCTCGACAATCCGAACACGAAGACTGAGTTGGACTACATCGACTGGGAGCGCTACAGCGTGCTGCCAAATACCGCCGGCAGCCGCACGGCCGATGAGGCGGTCTTCACCGCCCGTCTCGGCCGGTCCGTCACCGGGTCGAACTGGGTGAAGCTCGAAGTCATCCCCGACCCGAAGTACCTCATGCCCGATCCCATCGACACGCTCCGCGCGGCCGAGACATTGATCGCTGAGGGCTTCGTCGTGCTGCCCTACATTCACGCCGACCCGGTGCTCGCGAAGCATCTCGAAGAAGCCGGCTGCGCGACCGTCATGCCGCTCGGCTCGGCCATCGGCTCCGGCCAGGGCATCCTCACGCTCGACGAGATCCGCATCATCATCGAGAACGCCCGCATTCCCGTCGTCGTCGATGCCGGCATCGGTGCGCCGTCCGATGCCGCGCTGGCGATGGAGTCCGGTGCCGACGCCGTCCTCATCAACACCGCCGTCGCGAAAGCCGCGGATCCGGCGCGCATGGCTTCCGCCATGAAGCAGGGCGTCGAAGCCGGACGCCAGGCGTTCCTCGCCGGCCGCATCGACCGCAAGCCCTACGCCGCCGCCAGCAGCCCGGCCGAGGGCGTCGCTCGGGCGGGCGGGTGAGCGATATCGCGCGCGCGCTTACGCGTCTTACGCGGCCGGCGCTCGTGCTCGTAACGGATGCGCAGCGCCTCGGCGGCCACCGCGACATCGTCGAGATCGTCAGTGCCGCGGTCGATGGCGGCGTAACGATCGTGCAACTACGCGAGAAACACCTTGCCCCGACGGAACTGCTCGCCCTCGCCACGCGCGTCCGCGATGCCATCGCTGGCCGCGCGTTGTTCTTCGTCAACAGCGACATCGAGGTGGCCCGCGCGCTCGATGCCGATGGCATCCATCTCCCGTCATCTGGCGCGACGGTCCGCGATGTGCGGAGGCGACTCGGCGACAAGGCCCTCATCTCCCTCGCCGTACACAGCGCCGATGGCGCCCGGCGCGCGCAGGACGACGGCGCCGACATCATCCAGATCGGCGCCGTGTTCCCGTCGCCCACACACCCCGGCGCCCCGACGCTCGGCCTCGATAGGCTGCACGATGCCTGCGCCGCCGTCACCGTGCCCGTCATCGCGATTGGCGGCATCTCCGCCGCGAACGCACCCGGCGTGATCGCCGCCGGCGCAGCAGGTGTCGCCGTGATCAGCGCCATCCTCGATGCGCCCGATGCGCGTACCGCAGCCGCCGCGCTCCGTGCGGCGCTCGGCGCGCGCCTGCCCGCGCATCCATCACGGGGAGGCTGACGTGCGGATCGTCGTCAACGGCAAGCCGCGCGATATCGATACCGAGCCCACCCTCCCGGCGCTCCTCGATGCGCTCGGCGTCAACCCCCGCCTCGTCGCCGTCGGCATCAACGGCGATGTTGTCGCGAAGGATGCCTACGCCGCAACCGTCGTCCGCGAAGGCGATGTGATCGAGATCGTCCGCATGGTCGGCGGCGGCGCGCGATGACGAACACCAGCGATGTGCTCATCATCGGCGGCGGCATCGTCGGCTGCGGATGCGCGTACGAACTCGCGAAGCGCGGCGCGTCGGTCACCCTGCTCGAGTATGGCAAGACCGGCATGCAGGCGACCAACGCCGCCGCCGGCATGCTCGCCCCCCTCACCGAAAGGCACGCGCCCGACACGATGATG
>JANPBN010000425.1:0-4096 GCA_031430415.1 Dehalococcoidia bacterium | reverse complement strand
GCCGTAGCCGAAGCTCATCGGATAGGCGCGCAGCGCGGTGCCCGAGGCCAGGTTGATGATGACGCCGCCGTGGCCTTCCGCCACCATCTGCTTCGACGCGGCGCGCGCGCAATAGAATGCGCTCGAGAGGTTCACGTCGAGAGTGTCGCGCCAGTCGGCGTCGCCGACGTCCCACAACTCCGAGTTTGCGCCGCGCATGTCGCCGATGCCGGCGTTCGACAGCATGATGTCGAGCCGGCCGAACTCGGCTGACGCGCGGGCGATCAGCGCGTCGCATTGTGCTGAGTCGCGGACATCCGTCGGGTGCGCGACAGCGCGGCGGCCGAGCGCGCGAATGTCGTCGGCCGTGCGCTCGACCTGCTCGGCCGTGCGTGCAGCGCAGACGACATCGGCGCCGGCATCGGCCAGCGCCAGAGCCATCTGCCGACCGAGTCCGCGACCCGCGCCTGTGACGATCGCGACCTTCCCATCCAGCTTCAATCGTTCGAGAACCATGTCTGTCTCCCTGCGGGTTAGCGTTGCCCATTCTTCCGCACGGCGGCGCGTAGGGGAATCGCCGGGTCGGCGAGGGGTTTATCCGGATAGTCGGGCCGTGGCGACCGCGCAAAGATCCATCTGTGTCACACCAGACGACCAGTCCGCTCCACTACGCCCTGGGCATCCTGACCGTGGCCACGGTCGTGGCGGCGGCTGCGCGGGCGCTTCAGGCAGCTGCCCCCGCGAGCGGGGCGCCTGTGCTGGTCGGATCGCCATCCCCGGTCCGGTTCGCGGCCAGGCGGACCCGGTTCGCGCCCATCTCTGGCCCGCTACGCTACGACCTCATGGGGCACGCGCTGGTGATGACAGGCCTGGCGATCGTGTTCGCAGCCGTCGTGCACCGGATGGGCTTCCTTCTGCCGGTTGGGCTGGGTTGGTGCATGGCGGCGGTCGCGGTGACGCAACTCAAGAATGGTTTCGCCTCCGCCGGTGCGCTGGCGTTCGCCGTCGCCGGACTGGCAGGCGGCGCCGATGCGATTGCGTTCGGCCTGACGCACACCACGCGCGCCGAGGACTCGGTTCCGGCTGCGTGCGCGCTGCTCGGGTTGTCTGCCACGGTGTTGCTGGCGGCCACCGACCTCGCGGGCCGCACTCGCGCGCGGTTGGCGCCATTGGGGCGGTAGGGCGCTGCCGACGTCTCCACGCCTCGGACTCTCGGTTCCCCCGGCGCTTCACACGCGTACCGTCGCTCCGTATGCTTGCCGGAGACAATCGTCGACAGATCCCGAAAGGACGCCAACGCAATGTCCGACTACACGTTCGAGCGCGAGTCGCGCACGCCGTACTCCGAGGCCTATGTGATCGAAGAAGCGGGCGATGCGGTCGGTCGCGTCGATCTGCATTTCACGCCGGCCGGCCTCATTCACGCCACGCTCTGCGTGCCACAGGACTTCGATGACAACGACATCGAGGATCTTGTCGGTGAGGTCGACGAACGCCTGGTGTTGTCGGCGTTTCCGTTTCGGGACGACCTCGCTGTTACCGTGTGGCGTGGCGCGCACGCCGGTGTCTACTCCGAGGACGGCGATGAAGACGATGCGGATGAGGAGATCCCGGCCAACGGCGTCTGACCGCTACCGGCCTGCTCCCGCGGGGGCGCTCTTCCATTCGGCGTCGCGGTCGGCGCGTTGGACGCGAATCGCGCCATCGAGCGAGCGGAACTGCGGGAAGATCGCGTAAGCAACCGCCACGGAGCCGATGAGCATCGCGCCGCCAATCGCCACAACCGTCGGCGTGCCGATGTACTTCGCGGCGATACTCGCGGGCACGGCGCCGAACGGCATCAGGCCGAACGACATCATCATCACGCTCATCACGCGGCCACGAACGTGATCCGGAATGACGGACGTGATCACGGTGTTGTTCACCGTCGTATAGATCATCGATGCCAGGCCGACCATTGCCATCATCGGCAGTGCGACGAGGAACACCGGCGACAGCGCAAACGCGACGAGGAACACGCCCATCGCGATCGCGCCGATCAGCATGACGCGGCCCTTGAACGGATAGTTGTCCATGTTCGCGACGAGCAGTCCGCCGGCAAGCCCGCCGACCCCCGACATCGCTTGCAGCACACCGAGGCCCGTCGAGCCGACGTGCCAGACGTCCTCCGAGAAGACCGGCAGGAGTGTCTGGTAGGGCATCGCGAAGATCATTGGCACGGTGCCCAGCAGCAGCAACCCCAGCACAAGGCGATTGCCGGCGATGTAGCTGAAACCGCCCCGGAAGTCCGTGAGGAAGCTCTCGTTGTTTCCGCGCTTCGTCGCGGGCATGGCCGGCAGCCCGAGCGACAGCACGACCGATGCGCCGTAGAGCGCCGTCAGCACCGCAAAGCCGCCGCCGATGCCGATCGGCGCGATCAGCAACCCGGCGATCGCGGGCGCCACGATGCGCGTCGCATTCATCGCGCTCGTACCGAGCGACATGGCGTTCATCAGCAGCTCGCGCGGCACGAGGTTCGGGATCGCCGCCTGTCTCGCGGGCATGTTGAACGAGAACGAGACCCCCGAGAGCGTCGAGAGGATGATCAGGTGCCAGAACTCGATGATGCCCAGGGAAATCAAGAGCATGTTGATGAAGTTCAGCACGCAGACGACAGACTGCGCCCAGATCATCATCGTGCGCCGGTCGATGCGGTCGGCGATCACACCAGCGATGGGCGCCATGACGAGCATCGGCAGCGCGACGCTGAGCATTATCATCGACAGGGCGAATTCGCTGTGCGTCAGCTTGTAGACGAGGTAGCCGCGCAGCACGATCATCATGTTCATGCCGGCGAAGAACGCGACCATGCCCCAGAAGTAGAGGCTGTACTGCGGGATGGAGAGCGAAGCGAACGTCGCGCGCCAGCCGGAGGTGGGCACGTTGTAGGCGTCTGGGGGCGTGCGTTCCGGCGATTCGTTCATGGTGTCCGTCCGGCTTCGGTCAAGCCTCCCGGCTTGGACCGCAGCCTAGGGTGAGGTCTGCGCCAACACTTGTTCGTCGAGGTGATGGAGCCATCCCTCGTACTGCGCGAGCTTCTCGTCGAGATGCGTTTTCATCTCTCCGAGCGCCTGCAGCTTTTGGTCGATGACGGCGACCTGGCGGTGTGTCACCTCGATCGCCCGGCCGATCTTCGCCTTGCGTTCGGCCGTCTCGGCGTCGCGACGATACTCGGCGCGGAGTTGGGTCTTGATCTCCTCGGCCTCGACCATTTCCTTGATGTCGGCCAGCGTGAACCCGAGCAACGTCTGGAGGCGTTTGATGCGCTCGACGCGCGTCACGTCCTCCTCGGAGTACAGGCGGAATCCGCCGTCGAGCCGGCTTGGAGGCTGCAGGAGTCCCTTTTCCTCGTAGAAGCGCAGGGTGCGCTGCGTGACGCCGGTACGCTCCGCTACCTCGCCGATCTGCAACATCGGGGCGGGCGCCCCGGCTTCCGGTTCGGCGGCAGGCGTGCGTTTGTGGGTCACCTGAGGATCGTACTGTAAGTTTAACGTGCGCGTCAACGTTAGATTCTGCTTCGGCTGGTTCAGCGAACCGCGACCCTCGGTCGTCCGAGTACGAATAGCTTCACCAGAGCCGCTCCGGCGACGAAGCCGCCAATGTGCGCGAAGTACGCGACCCCGCCTCCAGCGCCGACCGCATCGACGCCCAGCGAGGACACGCCGTAGAACGTCTGCGCGATGAACCAGAAACCTATGAGCAGCCACGCCGGAAGCGGGATCGGGATGAAGATGATGCCGAAGATCACGGCAACCGTCGCGCGCGGGAACAGCACGATGTATGCGCCCATCACCCCCGCGATCGCCCCGCTCGCGCCGATCGCCGGCGTCAACGACGCCGCGTCCGTCAGAACGTGCGTCAGCGCTGCGAGCACGCCGACGAGCAGGTAGAACAACGCGTACCGGGTGTGTCCCATCGCGTCCTCGACGTTGTCGCCGAAGATCCAGAGAAACAGCATGTTCCCGAGCAGGTGCATGATGCTGCCGTGCATGAACATCGATATCAGCAGCGTGAAGTAGACGCTGCCCGGTGTCGGCTGGAGCGGAATCGAACCCTTCTCGCCGCCAAGCTCCACTGG
>JANPBN010000424.1:0-4096 GCA_031430415.1 Dehalococcoidia bacterium | reverse complement strand
CGCGTGCGGAAGATCTCGCGCGCCTCGGCGTTGCCGAGCAGGTCGAGGTAGCGCTGGCGATAGCGGATCTCGACATCTTCGACGCCGTGCCACTTTTCGGGCGGCGGGCGCAGGGCCTTCGTGAGCACGTCGTATTCGCGGGCCTCGACGCTGATCTCGCCGGCACGCGTGCGGAAGAGCGGGCCCGTGACGCCGATGAAGTCGCCGAGATCGAGGTCGGCCATCGCGGCATACTCGTCGGCGCCGACGAAGTCACGCTTCACGTAGACCTGGATACGGCCATCGCCATCGCGCAGATCGAGGAACGACGCCTTGCCCATGTCGCGTTGCGCGGTGATCCGGCCGGCGACGTTGACCGAGGGCGCATCGCCGGCGGCGCCGGCGGCCTCCCATGCGTCGAAGGCGGCGAGGGCCTGGGCGCTGGTGTGCGTGCGGCGCGTGCGTGGCGGATAGGGGTCGATGCCGCGTGCGCGGATGCGGGCGAGCTTGTCTCGTCGGAGCTGGATCAGTTCGTCTTCGCCGGGCATGGGGGGAGGATAGCGGGTGGGAGCGGTCCAGCGAAGCTGGATCTTCGCTGCGCTACGAGATGCGGTCCAGCGGAGCTGGATCTTCGCTGCGCTACGAGACCTAACCCCCGGCCCCTTCCCTAAAGGGAAGGGGAGTGAGCGGGGATGAGGCAGCGGCGACCAGCGACTGAAAGAACTACGCGACCAGCCCTAGCTGACCTTGGTGATCTTGAGGGTCATGAGGCCGCGGGGGACGTTGATCTTGATCTCGTCGTTGAGCTTTTTGCCCATGAGGGCGCGGCCGACGGGGGATTCGTTGCTGATCTTGCCGTCGCGCGGGTCGGCCTCGGCGGGGCCGACGATGGTGTACTCACGCGCTTTGCCGCCGTCCTCCTTCACCTTCACGGTGCTGCCGAGGATGACGATCTTGGACTTGTGGGCGCCCGCTTCGTCGATGATCTGGGCGTTCTGAATGAGGCTGGAGATCGCGTTGATGCGGCCTTCGACCATGGCCTGCTCGTTGCGCGCATCCTCGTACTCGGCGTTGTTCTGGGTCGAGGAGAGCTCCTTGGCCTGCTTGATCTTCTCGGCAACCTCCGGGCGGCGTACGGTTTCGAGGTAACGCAGTTCTTCCTCGATCTTATGTAATCCGTCCTGGGTGATGGGCTGCTGCTTCTCGACCATGATCCCCCCTCATCTGGACCAGGTACTCGGTGGCGACTGGCGACTGGCGAACGGGCCGTTCGGCGAACGGGGCGTCCGGTGTCGGTAATGGGATCGACAAAAAAACTGAGGCCTTTAGCCTCAGTCCCGAAGGTGGCGAGAGTATACCCGCGCGCCCGTAGCCTGTAAAGCGCCCCGACGCGCTCCGATGTTGCCGTCGCGAGCGGGCGCGGGGCAGGGTCAGGCGGGGCGTGCCAGCTTCAGCTTTATCGTCGCGATGACGCAGGGGGCGGCGAGGCAGCCGGCCTCGCGTGCCGGGCGGCGCGTCTCGGCACAGGCGCGGCAGGCGACGGCGAGGACCTGGCGGCGGTTCGGCTTGCGGCTGATGATCATGTGCGGCCTCCGTGGAACCTCATCCCGACCCGCGCGGCGTGCGACGTCAGCGAGCCCACCACGAAGGTACGACGGTTCAGGTGAGCGCCGACAGGGCCGATCGGACGGAGTTCGGGCGAGACGTGGGGGCTATTCGCCGCCGATGAAGCGGAGGCGGAGGCGGAGGGCGTCGGGGCGCGCCTCATCGACGACGATGCTGCGGCCGGTGCTGGCGGTGACGCCTTCGGCGATGGCATTCGCGGTGAGTGGCTGCGAGAGCACGAGCTGGATCGATGCCTCGTCGTCCTGGTAGCGGCGGACGGCGGCGCTGTGTACCTGCGGCAGCCGGACGAGCGCGCGCTGGAGTTCCATCAGCCCCTGGAAGCCGGGCACGGCGGCGATCGTCACATCGAGCCCCTCGCCGCCGGCGGCGAAGGATGGCTCCATCTCGGGCAGTTGCGGCTTGGCGGACATGACGCCGACGGCCGGCGCCGACGCTTGCGGCTGGGCGATGGCGAGGCGCGTCACGGCATCGGTCAGCTGAGCAATGCGCTCGCCGAGCTGCTCGTTGTATTCGAGGAGTTTCGTGAGGATGGTGCTAAAGCTGTCGAGCGCCTCGACAACCTCGGGGGGCACGACCTGCGCCCGCGCGTCGCGTTCGGCGCCGAGAATCAGCTCGGCCTCCATCAGCCCCTGTGCGAGCGAGTCGGCGATGATCTTCGACGCGCGGTCGATGGCCTCGTTGTCCTGTGGGAAAGGGGTGTCGGTCGTCATCACTCGTCCGTTCGTCTCATCCGCCCAGAAGATCGACACGTCGCGTCATGCGTCCGCAGCGCTGCCATTCCATGGCTGCGCCACCGCTTCGTGATCGCATCATGGACGATGCGCGAAACGGGATACTGAGTTATCGGCGGGGAAGGGGCGAAACCGAACGCATTGTATCAGGGTGCAGACACCGCAGACGGCCTGGACGGCGCGCTGACGGGCGATTATTGAATCTAACTTGACCGACGAACCGGTACGGACTCGCGAAGATGCGGGTCAACGCAGGGCCGCATCAGGGAGCATCTGGGGCAGATTCAGCGATGAGGTCTGCCACACGAGCTACGGGCGCACGCCGTGGCGGCCCTCTCCCGAAGCGAATCGCTGGGCGCCGGCCGCTGCCGGGCCGATGGCGCCGCGCCCGAACAGCATCTCGGCGTCCAGCGCCTCGGCAAGCGGGAGGTCGAGCGACCGATAGGCGGAGGCGCGATCCGAGATGACGCAGTCCCACGGGAAGGCGGCGATCTGCTCTGCCATGACGAGAGCGGCATCGAGCGCGCCGCCGCGAGGAGCAATGGCGTTGACGAGGCCGATCGCCTTCGCTTCAGCAACATCGACGGTGCGGCCGGTGAGGATCAGTTCGAGCGCACGGCCGAGGCCGACGATCTGCGGCAGGCGCACCGTGCCGCCATCCATGAGGGGGACTCCCCAGCGGCGTTCGAGGCAACCGAGCGTCGAGCCCTCCCCGGCGATGCGGAGGTCGCACCAGCAGGCGATCTCGAGGCCACCGGCGACGCACCAGCCATCGATCGCAGCGATCGTGGGCTTGTGCGAGTGGAGGCGCGTAAAGCCCATCGGTCCTTCGGCTGCCATGATGGGCGAGTCCATCGCCTTCAGGTCGGCGCCGGCGCAGAACGCCTCGCCACCCGCGCCGGTGACGACGAGAACGCGCGCGGCATCGTCGGCGACGAAGGCCCGGAAGTGGTCGCGGAGTTCCAGCGCCGTCGCGTGGTCGACGGCATTGCGGCGCTCCGGGCGATCGATGGTGATGATGGCGGCGTTGCCGCGGCGTTCGTAGTAGACGGCCATGGGGGTAGGATACTGGAGGTTGGACGTTTGAGGTTAGTGAGGTTGGGGCATGAGCGAGATTCCGACGCGGGATGAGGTGCGGGCGTATATCCGCGAGCGGCGGAACTGGGGGCGGTGGGGGGACGACGACCAGATGGGGGCGATCAACCTCATCACGCCGGAGAAGCGGGTGCAGGCGGCGCGGCTCGTGCGCAGCGGACGGAGCGTCTCGCTGAGCCGCGATGTTCCGGTGACGCCGGGGCGCAACAATCCGGTGCCCGCTCAGCACTTCGTCAACCTGCACGACCATGCCGCGACCGACTACTACGGCATCCAGTATCACGGGTACGTGACGACGCACGTCGACGCGCTGTGCCACGTCTGGGACGATGACGGCATGTGGCAGGGGCGCGATCCGCGGGCAGAGGTGACGAGCAACGGCGTGCGCTTCGGAAGCATCGAGCTCTGGCGCGACGGCATCACAACGCGCGGGGTGCTGCTCGATGTGCCGCGACATCGCGGGACGCCTTCGGTGACGCTCGAGGCGCCGGTGCATGGCGACGAGCTGGCGGCGATCGCGGCGGCGCAGGGCGTGACGATCGAGCCGGGCGATGCGCTCGTCGTCTACAGCGGCCGCGAGGCGTGGCAGGCGGCGAACCGTGGCTGGAGCGGCTACCGGCCGCCGAGCCCGGGGCTTCATGCATCGTGCCTGCCGTTCCTGCGCG
>JANPBN010000423.1:0-12156 GCA_031430415.1 Dehalococcoidia bacterium | reverse complement strand
ATCGCGACCGGCTTCGCGCCGGTGCAGGCGACGTTGCGCGCCGCCTCGGCCACCGCGATCGCGCCGCCGGCGTAGGGGTCGAGGTAGGTGTAGGCCGCGTTGCCATCGGTGCAGACGGCGAGCGCCTTCTGTGTGCCCTTGATGCGGATCACGGCTGCGTCGCTGCCGGGACCGACGACGGTGTTCGTGCCGACCTGATGATCGTATTGCCGCCAGACGACGCGCTTCGACGCGATCTCGGGCGAGGCGAGTAGGCGTAGCAGGGTGATGGACGCCTCATTGGCGCGCTCGCTCCCGTTGTACGCATCGGCCCCGATGTCGACAGTTGTCGCGAAGTCGAACGACTGGAGCGCATCGAGCCACTGCGGCTTGATGCCGTCGCGGACGTATGTGGGCGCTTCGGTCAGCTGCGTCGCCTTCACGCAGACGACCTCTTCGTCGCCGTCGCGGATGCGAACCATGCCGTCATCCGTGACGACGCCGATCGTGACGCAGTGCAGGTCCCAGTGCTCGAAGAGCTTGCGGACGTCGTCCTCATGCGGCGGCTTGACGATGACGAGCATGCGCTCCTGCGACTCGCTCAGCATGACTTCGTACGCCGTCATGCCGGATTCGCGGCGTGGCACCTTCGCGACATCGATGATGATGCCGGTGCCAGCCTTCGCCGCGCATTCGACACTCGAGCTCGTCAGTCCGGCCGCGCCGAGATCCTGCAGGCCGACGATCCACTCGCCGTGCTCCTCGGTCAGTTCAAGGCAGGCCTCCATCAGCAGCTTCTCGAGGAACGGATTGCCGACCTGTACCGCCGGTCGCCGCTCCTCGGACGATTCGTCGAGTTCGACGCTGGCGAACGTCGCGCCGTGGATGCCGTCGCGGCCGGTGTCAGCGCCGACAAGCATCAGCAGGTTGCCCGGACCGTCGGCCCGTGCCTTCACGAGCTTGTCGATGCGTCCGACGCCCACGCACATCGCGTTCACGAGCGGGTTGCCGTTATACGACGA
The DNA here is from genome assembly GCA_031430415.1 of Dehalococcoidia bacterium. Taxonomy (GTDB): domain Bacteria; phylum Chloroflexota; class Dehalococcoidia; order DSTF01; family JACRBR01; genus JANPBN01. Next base: position 11,155 of record JANPBN010000423.1, on the reverse strand, counting down.
CGAAAAGCTCACCTCGCCGCCCACGGTCGGGATGCCCAGACAATTTCCGTAGCCGCCGATGCCGGAGACGACGCCGTTGAACAACCGACGGTTGCGCGCCGCGACATCGGGCGTGGTTTCGGCGTCCGGCTGCAGTGGACCGAAGCGAAGCGAGTCGAGCAGTGCGATCGGGCGCGCGCCCATCGCGAAGATGTCGCGGACGATGCCGCCGACGCCGGTCGCCGCGCCCTCGTACGGCTCGATGGCGGAGGGATGGTTGTGCGACTCGATCTTGAACGCGACGCCGAGTCCGTCGCCGATGTCCACGACGCCCGCGTTCTCCTCGTTCGCTTTGGTGAGGACGAGTTCGCCCTCAGAAGGGAACATCTTGAGCAGCGGACGGCTGTTCTTGTAGCCGCAGTGCTCCGACCAGAGTGCGCCGAACATGCCCAGTTCGACCTCGCGCGGCTCGCGGTCGAGCAGGTCGACGATCTGGTCATACTCCGCGCGTGAGAGCGAGAGCTGGTCGAGTGTGCGCTGGTCGGGTGGCATCGCCCTCAGGTTAGCGAGCGATGACGCGAGGGGCTACTGAGGTGGGGCGGCGGAAATCGGAGGCTAGCAGTCGGGCGCAACGCCGACGTCTTCGCCGTCCGACCCCAGGCCGAGAGTGAGGGACTTCTACCCTGTTACGGCCGCTATTCGAACTTCCACGCGACATGGCGTCCGGACGATGTGCTCGGGTAGGCGCGCAATTCCGTAACACGCGCGTCGTCCGAGACCTCGAACACGGCGAATAGTGGCGCGCCCAAGGCGCTATCGGCGGTCGCCCGACGGGGCGTTGTCACGACGACACCGCCCACCGTCATCAGGATCGCACGCTCCGTCCCACGGGTGGTATTGAGTCGGAGCGTTCCCTCGTCGAACGTCCCTCCGTTCAGCGAGCTGCGACCGGGGGCGAACAGCATCGTCACGTTGAACGCGACAAGCCGGTGGCCCCTCGGCGCGGCAATCAAGTCCGACGCGAACTCGTCCTCGCCGCCATCGAGGTTGAATGCGACGCTATCCATGGCCTCGAATGCGTCATCGTGCGCCAGGGTACCGTCGAGTGCTGCCTGGTACCGAACGGTGACGTCATCGCTCGCACCGTTGTATTGGACGAACGCAATGACTCCGACCGTGATGGCGGCGACCATTACGGCGGTCAAGACGCCGCCCATGGCCGCACTCAACGCCTCGTTGTCACCGGGGCGTGCGTCGCCGTCAAGGCTGAACGGCGGGAAGGCATCGGTGAGCGACATGACGTAGGCGCCTACGCGGGCGTTCCAGCGAATGACGCCAACGACGAACCGGTGTAGCCCTTTTGGAAACTTCCCCGTAAACACGATCGCCCACCATGCAATGAAGACCACGGCGCCGGCAGCGATCGACAGGAAGAACAGGATGATGATGTGCGGCACGGCCGCGATCAGCTTCCAGAACAGCAGCTTCCACCGCGAAGTACGATCCGGAAATTCGGCCTCATACGACACGACCCACGGCCCTTCAAACGCCGGATACTTGTCCGTGATCAACGTGAAGTATGAGGCGGCCCGGTGACTGAAACGGTTCAACCCGACCTGGAAGTCGAACAGCCAGCGCGGCCAACGCCCCCGGATGAGAATGACCACCCAGCCGGCAACGACGACGTTTCCTTGCAGCAAGTACAAGAAGGAAAGCACCGGGATCGCCAGGAGCAACCGGAACAGCGTCGTGATTCGCGACAGTTGCTCCGGATAAACGGCGTCAAAGCTAATCGGATAAGGCTCGCGCTGCAGGTCGTTCGTCATCAGGAGAGCATCCTCACGCTAGACATCCAGGCTGAACGGCGGGTACTCATCCGTCATGAGCATCACGTACGCGCCCACGCGTTGACCCCAGCGGTTGACGCCGACAGCAAAGTTGAAAAGGCCCTCCGGATAGCTTCCGGTGAACAGGATGGCGAACCAGGCGATCACGGTGGTGACGGCCAGTCCGATCGTCAGGAAGATCAGTACGATCAGGTGGGGGATGGCGAGCAGCCACTTGATCAGCGGCATGAAGCGGTTGAGGTTCTGCGGGTACGCAACATCGAAGCCGACGGGATACCGGCCGGCGTCCAGGGAGAACGGCGGGTACTCGTCTCGCATAAGGGACGAATACGCGGATGCATTTGCGCTCCACCTGCGCACGCCCACGGCGAACGTGAACAATCCCTCGGGGTACTTCGCCGTGATGAGGATCGCGAAAAACGCGATCAGCAGCACGACGTACAGCGCGATTGTGAGGAAGTAGAGAATGATTTGATGTGGCAGGATCAGAAGCCACTTGACGAAGATCAGCAGTCGGCTGAGCGACTCCGGCCGCTGGATGTCGAACTGGACCGGATACCCGCTTCCTGCAGGGGAGATGGGTGCCGTTGCCATGATGCCTCCTTGCACTATTGCTAATGCGCCTAATCTCTCTTATCTCAGCGATCCTGTCAACAGCCCGAATGTGCAGCACCCATCATCCGCTGCTACAGTGGCGCCGATGACTGGACCGCCGCAGGGCCGCAGCGCCGACTTCGTGCTTGCCGTCGTGGCGCTGATCTTTGGCCTCGGCGGCGCCTCCGCCTACGCCGCGTGGCACGCCGTGAGCCGCGAAGGCGTCGCCCGTTCGGAGCGCTGGTCGGCCTTCGGCGAGGCGATGCTGTTCCCGGGCGTGCTGATCCTGGCCGCAGTCACCGCCGTCGTCTGGCTCGGCTGGAAGGCGAACATCGACGGCTAGGCGCGGCGCGCCAGTACCAAGACCCTCGAACCGAGCGACCAGCGCCCAGGAACCAGCCACCACATGACCAGAAAACGCGTCGTCATCATCGGACTCGACTGTGCCGCGCCGGAGCTGGTCTTCGAGCGGTTCGTCGATGTCATGCCAAACATCACGCGGCTGCGGGCTGAGGGTGCCTGGGGGCCGCTCACGAGCGTCATCCCCGCCATCACGGTGCCGGCGTGGGCCTGCGCCATGACGAGCCGCGATCCGGGCCAGCTCGGCATCTACGGCTTCCGCAATCGCAAGGACCACTCGTATGACGGGCTGACGATGGCCACCGCGAACCTCGTGCGCGAGGATGCGGTCTGGGATGTCGTCGGACAGTCTGGCGGGTACGTGATCCTCGTCGGTGTACCGCCGTCCTATCCGCCACGGCCGGTCGCAGGCCTGCGGGTCGGCTGCTTCCTGACGCCGAGCACGAAGAGCGACTACACCTATCCGTCCGACCTCAAGGCGGAGATCGAGGCCACCGTCGGCGCCTACGCCATCGATGTCGAGAACTTCCGCAGCGAGGACAAGCAGCGTATTCTCGAGGGCGCCCATGACATGGCGCGCCGTCGCTTCGACTTGTTCCGTCATTTCCTGCGCACGAAGCCCTGGGACTTCGCGATGATGGTGGAGATCGGCGTCGATCGGGTGCATCACGGTTTTTGGAAGTACTTCGACGATACACACCCGAAGCACGAACCTGGCAACCCGTTCGAGAACGCCGTGCGCGACTACTACGCGGCGATGGACGCGGAGGTCGGGCGCACGCTGGCAGAACTCGATGCGGACACGACCGTCATCGTCATGTCGGACCACGGCGCGAAGCGGATGATCGGTGGCGTCTGCGTGAACGAGTGGTTGCAGCGCGAGGGTTACCTCGCCTTGAACGAGCCACCGGCATCCGCGACACCGTTCGACGTGAAGCTCGTCGACTGGAAGCGCACTTCGGCATGGAGCGATGGTGGCTACTACGCGCGCGTGTTCCTCAACGTGCGCGACCGCGAGCCGGACGGCGTCATTGCGCCGGAAGACTACGATCGCGTGCGTGACGAGATCGCGGCGAAGCTCGAGGCACTCCCGGATCACGAAGGACGCCCGATGGGCACGAAGGTCTTCCGGCCTGAGCAGATCTATCGCGCGACGAACAATGTTGCGCCGGATCTCATCGTCTACTTCGGCGATCTGAATTGGCGGTCGGTCGGTTCGCTCGGCACCGGTGAGATCTACACCTTCGAGAACGACACCGGCCCGGACGACGCGAACCACGCGCAGGAGGGCATCTTCATCATGCGCGGCCAGGGCATCGCTCCCGGCCTACGCGCCGACATGCAGATCACGGATGTCGGGCCGACGGCGCTGTCACGCATGGGGCTGGCAATTCCATCCGAGATGATCGGGACGCCGATCGTGTAGCGCCGCGGCCGAGTTCCAACACCAACGTCCAACCTCGAACATCTACCGACCAGGCTACATGTAGCCGAGTTGGCGGAGGCGTTCGCGGACGGCTTCCTCGTCTTCTTCCGAATACACGGCCTCGGCGTCGGCGGGTTGTGCTGCTGACGCATCGCGCTCGGCGATGCGTGGCGCCTCGCGGAAGACATCGCTGAGGACGCGGCCGTCCATATGCGCCGGCACGGGCAGGCCGAGCGCCTGCAGCGCTGTCGGCGCGACGTCGATGATGCGCGCGCCGTCGATGCCGACGCCTTCTGCGAACGCCGGGCCGTGGGCGATGAAGATGCCATTCTGCCTGTGGCCGCCTGATCGTGTGGCGAGATTCGGGCCGATGATCTTGCGGCCGCCCGTGATCACGTCGAACGCCCAGTACTCCATATCGCGCCAGTCGATGACGATGTCCGGTGCCGCGCCAACCTCCGTGCCGTCGTAGAGGTCCTCGCGCAGGTGGACGCGGTCGACGATCGTTTGCCCCGTCTCCGGATCGCGCAGCTGCATCAGCGCATCGACGATGCGCTGGCGGGTGCGCTCGTACTCTTCACCAGGTTCGACGATCCCGTGCGGTTCGCGCCCGCGCACGTTGAGGAAGATCTGGCCGATCTGACCGCGCGCGAAGGCAACCGTGCGCGACCAGTCGATATCGCCGTACGAGAGAAACAGCCGGTTGAAGATGCTCGCCTTCGCGTTGCGGCTGACGCCCGTGTAGAGGCGTTCGAGTCTTAGCTTCGACAAGAGGTTCATCACGTTGTCGACGGTCAACCCCGCGCGGAACGTTGCCTGCTTGATCCGGCCGAGACGTCCGCTTCGGAAGTGCAGGAAGCCCTCGCGCTCGAGCCAGTTGCTGAGGTGCACCATCTTCGTCTCGCGCCCGAAGCCGTGATCGCTGACGACGAGCACGTTTGTGTCCGGCCCGCACTTCGCCATGAGATCGGCGATCGCGCCGTCGCAGACGGCGTACGATTGCGGCACGAAGTCACCGAAGCGCGCATTGTCGGCGGCCGTGTACGCCGGATGGCCGGCGTCCCAGAAGCGCCAGAAGTAGTGCTGCGCGTGATCCGGCGCCCGCAACGTGACCGCGAAGAAGTCGCAGTCGCGCGCCTCGATCAGGTGCAGCGCCGCGCGCCGGTGCGTGTCCGCCAGATCGAGGACCGCATCCATCTCCGCCTGCTCGTGCCCGAGCCTGTACCAGCGATCCAGTTCGATGCGATATCCGACCGCGCGCTGCAGTTCGTCCTGCAACTCCGGTGGTTGCGTGTAGGCGGCTCCGGGCGGCGTCTCCAGTCCGGCGACGACGAAGCCGTCGTCGATCGAGGCCGGTGGAAACGTCATCGGCATATTCATCATGCCGGCGCTGAGACCGTGCCGGGTGATGATGCGGTGCAGCGGCTCCGCCTTCATCCGGCCGCCGCTGGATGGCACGAAGTCGTACGTATCTGGTACGCGACTGAAGAAGTCGAAGACGCCATGCTTCCCGGGGTTGCAGCCTGTGAGCATCGATGCGAACGCCGGTGGCGTGATCGCCGGGTACGTCGATGCCAGGTCGCCGAATGCACCTTCGCGCATCAGTCGCGCGAAGGTCGGCAAACGCCCCGTAGCGGCAAGCGGACGGATGACATCGAACGTCGCGCCGTCGAGCGCGATGAGCAGGAGTTTCGGCATGGGCACAGATTACCGGCTGCTGGGCGCGGGTTCGAGTTTGCGCCGAGTGACGTGAAGCTACCGAGCGAGCGTCGCGTAGAGCGCCAAATAGCGTTCCACGCAGAGATCCCAGGTCATGCCCGCCGCCTTCGCGCGTGCGCGATCCGAGAGCGTTCCCACACGCGCCGGATCATCGCGCAGCGCGGCGAGCGCGGCGGCCAGCGCCTCATGGTCGAGTCGCGGCACAACGACGCCCGTATCGCCGACGAGTTCCACCGGCCCCGGCATGTCGGAGATTACCGGCACGCAGCCGGACGCCATCGCCTCCAGCGTGGCGATGCCGAAGTATTCCATCTCCGTCGATGGCAGCACGAACGCATGGCTCTCGGCATACAGACGCCACAACTCGTCGTCGCTGACCGCTCCGACGAACTCGACGTGCTTCAAATCCAACTCCCGTGCCATCGCCCGAAGGTCGCGCTCGGCGTAGCCCTGTCCCGCGATCGTCAGCCGCACTCCCGGCAAACGTTGCATCGCCCGCAGGAGCACGTCGACGCCCTTGTACGGTCGCAGCTGGCCGACGAAGAGGAGCGAGAAGTCGGGCGTCTTGGGCACATCACCACGTATGCGCTCGGCGTCAACGCCAAATGGGACGACGTGGAGGGCGCGCCGCTCATGCGCGCTGAACGTTCGCGCCGTGGCCTCGGTCGAAACGATGGTCATCGCCGCGCGAGGAATCAGGCGGCGATAGATGCGGCCGTAGGCGCTCGTGAGCGCCGTGCCGTCGCGAAATCTGATCTCCATGTGATGCGTATAGGCGATAGGCGGCATGTCGCGATGAAAGCGGCTCATTGCGAGGAAGACATCGCTGAACGCCGGGATGGGGCCGTGCAGCGACACGATGTCCGCTGCGCGCGCTCGCCGGGCGACGCTGCGCCAGCGCGGGAGCAGCGCGGGAAGGCGCACGTCGCGCACGCGGATGCTCGGCAGAAGCTCCGACGCCAGCACGTCGACCTCGTGGCCGCGTTCGCGGAAGCCGGCGATCAGCCGGCCGGCAACGCGTGCCATGCCGCTGGTCGTTGGGGGCAGCTCAGAGGTAGCGAAGAGGATCCTCACGGATCGTTGCGGCGCTCCCAGTCGGACATCGCGAGCACGCCGGGACGCAGCACCGGTTGCGGCGGCGCGGCGTGCTCCGCGCGTCGGCCGCGAGCCCGGATGGCCCACGCCATGCGCAGGGCTTCGAAGATGATGCCTGTGTGCATCTTCGACGCGCCGACTTGGCGTTCTACAAACGTGATCGGGATCTCGGCGATGCGCATGCCATGCGACTGGAACGCGTGCTTGAACTCGAGCTGGAATGCGAATCCGGTGGCGCCGAACTCGAGGTACGGAAGGCGCCTCAGCGCGTTCGCACTGAATGCCGTGAAGCCCGTCGTGTAATCAGAGATGCGCGTGCCGAGCACGAGCCGGGCGTACTGGTTTCCGAGGCGACTGAGGACTTCGCGACGCCACGGCCAATTCTCGATCTTTGCCCCGGCTATGTATCGGCTTCCCAGCACGAGATCTGATTCCGTCTGCTCCGCCGCGCGGACGAGCATCGGCACAAAGTCCGGGTCGTGAGAGAAGTCGGCGTCCATCTGCACGATGTAGTCCACCGGTTGCTGCAGCGCGGCGTGGAATCCCGTCGCATAGGCGCGGCCGAGTCCATCCTTGCTGGTGCGCCGCAAGAGGGCCACACGAGGCTCGGACGCCGCGATCTGCTCGACATAATCGCCGGTGCCGTCCGGCGATCCGTCATCGACGACCAGTACGCTGAAGTTGGGGCCGAGCGCCAGCAGACGCGGCAGCAGTCGCTCGATGTTCTCGCGCTCGTTGTATGTTGGCGTGACGATGACGGTCTTCGGCAAGCGGCCTCCGAGATGCGCGAGCGAGGGGCGCCAGGTGCGCGGTACCTACAAGACAACGTGCGAGCGGCGGGAGTAATGCCCGCGTAGGCGTCAGGCTACCCGATTGCCAACATTGAGACACTACGTTGGAGTTACGTCTCTGTCAACATAACGTCAAGTTCCCGTTACGCCCTCTTCTGCGCGACGAGGCACACGTTGAGCGCCGATCCTTCGGGGAGAAGGCGTGCCGCGACTGGTTCGATGACCGTCGACGCCGCGACCGCCGCGCGAGCGGCGACGAGCGCCGGACCGCGCAATCCGGCGATGGCGGAGGCACTCGCTCCGGCGCTGCCGCCACGCTTCGCCTCGCCGATACCGTCGCCGGCGTTGCCGGCGAAGCGGTCGCGTAGGGCGAACCCAGCCCGGAGGAGCGGCGCGTACGCCTCGCCTTCGCTTCGGACCACGTCAAGTCCAGCGCCCCGCAGCAGTCGTTGCCAGCCTGCGATGCCGTGCGGGAATACGTGCACGCGGTTCGCGACCGGCCGGATCATCTCGAGCATCACGAATGTTCCGCCAGCCGCCAGCACCCGGGCGATCTCGGCAACTGCGCGGGCCTGGGCTTCCGGCGGCAGGTGCAGCAGCACCGTAACGGACAGGGTCAGGTCGAATGAACCATCGCGGAAGGGCAGCGACGTCACGTCCCCGAGAGCATACGGATGCGCCCGATCGGCGGCCGCGAGCATTCCCGGCGAGAGATCGACGCCAGTGGCGGCTCCGCCCCAGCTGTCGAGCCACCGCGTCCAACGGCCGGTGCCGCACCCGAGGTCGAGCGCCCGTCCTGCCGCCCGCGTCGTGCCGAAGCGCCACGTCATGGCCCGCTCCACGGCGCGCAATTGGCAGCGCGCAAAGAAGCGATTGAACCACGGGGGAGCGCCATCCCAGCAGACGGCGCCGAGCGGGTCGTCCGCGGCGTACGTGTCGCCGACGTTCATCCAGAAGTCGCTGTATTTGTACTCGGACACGTTCGGCCGCCTCCGAATCGTAACGCCGCGGGCTGTCCGCCCGTTTCGGCTGGTGGGGAGTATACTTGTGCCGCCCCGCCCGGATGGAGGATCGCCGCCGTGCCCTCGCTGCGTATCGAGCATCTGTCGTGGGCCCTGCGCCTGCTCGGACTGCTCGTCTTCCCCGCACTCTTCATCTTCAACCGCGACCTGCTCGGCGACGCGGCCAATGCCGTGCGCGACGCGACGCCCGGCTATCTCGTCGCAGCGACGGTACTGATGCTCGTCGCGTCCGTCGTCCGCGCGGCGCGGTGGCGCATCCTGGCCGAGGCGGCGGGCGTGCGTTACGGCCGCTTCATCGACTACCTGTCGATCTATTACGCCGGGTTGTTCCTCGGCGCCGCCGTGCCGCAGATCGCAGCATCGTTCGCGCCCGTGGTGCTGATGCGCGAGGACGGCCATTCGTGGAAGCGCTCCACTGTGAGCATCCTCTTCGACCGCCTCATCGAGACCGCGGCGATCCTAATCGTGGCGCTGGTCGCGGCGCTCTACCTTCTGCCCGAGCACACGCGTCTTTCCCTCGTCGTGCTGGCAGTATCCGTCGGCGGCCTTGGGGCGCTGATCATGGCGCCGTTCGTCGCGATGCGCGCGCCGGACCTCGTCGCGCGATTCGCACGCGGCCCGCTTGCAAAGCTTGAGACCGCGGCGTCGATGGTCACGTCGCCGGAAGCGCGCGAGGTGTACGCCGGCATGCGTGCGAGCGCCGTCACGATCGCGGCGTTGTCCGCGCTCGTGGTCGCGCTGCAGATCTCGGTCGTCGTACTCCTGGCCGAGGCCATCGGCGTTCGTGCCTCGGTCGTACTGCTTGCCGCGGCCGCGGCGATGGTTGTTCTCGTCGTCATGCTGCCGGTATCGATCGCCGGCCTCGGATCGCGAGAGGCGGTGCTGGTGCTGCTCTTCTCCGCCGCCGGCGAGCCGAAGGATCAAGCGGTCGCGCTTGGCGTGCTGTTGTTCGCCGTGGGCATGGTCGCACGGCTGCCGGGCGCGCTCGGCTGGTTGCGACGGTCGCGCGGGCAGCACACGGCACCGGCATCAGAACGTCCCGTAGGCCCGAAGGTTGGCGCTGACTAGATCACGATGAGCGGGATGCGCATCTCGTCGCGTGACATGCCGCCGTGGAAGCCCTTCATGGCCATCAGTTCGGCTGTCGGTTCGTACAGCACCACGCTGTCATCGAGCGCCACACCGACGAAGTCGCCGAGCCGCCCGCGCGCCTCGTCGGAGATCGCACCCGGGCCGAACAACTGAAGCTCCTGTGCCTCGTCGAGTGACAGCAGCGCGAAGTGGTCGCCGAACCGGTCGCGGAACATTGCCGAGAACTCGGCCTGGCGCCCGTCCTTGCAGTGGAATGCCGGTGCGCGCGGCTCGCACGATGGCGGAACCGCGAGCAGTTGCGCCAGTGGGTCGCCGCGGGTCAGCGCGATCTTGGTGCGATGATTCCCCTCCATCTGCCCGTGATCGGCGCTCAGCACAATGCGTGCTCTCCCGCCGAGCGCCTGAGCGAGCCTGGCGATCTCCCGGTCGACTTCAGCGAGCGCCCGGCGCGTCTCCCGGGAGAACGGGCCGTGCTGGTGTTCCGTCGTGTCCACGAGAGGCGTGTACATGTACGTGTACGTCGGTGTCGCAGCGCGTTGGACGCGCGTGATGACGCCGTCGATGCCCTCCGCCAGCGAGCTGTACGGCACAATGCCCCGGCCGGCCGCGACGTAGCGCGAGTACACGCTATCGGCGATCCACTTCGGCATGATCGCAACGACGTCCCGCGGCGAGGCCGCGATCGTTGCGGCTAGCGGAAAAACGTCGATCGATCGAAGCCCGAGGTCGCTCGCGGGAGCCTGCGTGAACCGGTCGACGTAGGGTAGCAGCGTAATCGTGCGGCCAACCTGGGGGATGTAGGTCCACCAGCCGGTGGCTGCGTGCGCCCCGGGCCACGCTCCGCTGACCAGCGTTGTCAGAGCCGGTGCCGTCGATGATGGGTAGACCGTACGTAATTCGCGCACCATGTGCTCGCGCAAGAACGCGTTCTCGTCGTTGCGTTCGAGGATATTCACTCCGAGCCCATCGGCCAGCACGAAGATCAGGTGATCTGCATCGCCGATGGTGTCACGGATGAGGCTGCTTACGGGATCCATGGTGGGATCTGCGCCCGCGACGTCGCCGATCGCCGCTGCGAGTGCGACGATTCCGGCATCGCCTGCCGGGTGCAGCAGGGCACCGTCGTCGATGTGCGCCCGCAGGCGGGCGACGTCGTTCAATCTCGGCGCCTAGAGCGGCGCGCCCTTCAAGCCGAGGAGTCCCTTGATGAACTGCACCTCGCCGAGGTGC
>JANPBN010000422.1:0-3933 GCA_031430415.1 Dehalococcoidia bacterium | reverse complement strand
GAGCACCTCTGCCTGCTTGTCGCCGACGCGGCATCCGTCGCTGCCACCGTGCGCAACGCCGGCGGCATCTTCGTGGGTGACGATGCGCCCGAGTCGCTCGGTGACTACACCGCCGGGCCGAGCCACGTGATGCCAACGTCGGGCGCCGCTCGCTACGCGTCGCCGCTGGGCGTACACGACTTTCTGAAAGTGACCAGCGTTGTCGCCGTAGGCGCCGCGACGCTTCGTCGCGCCGGGCCGGCGGCGGCGCTGATCGCGCGGGCAGAAGGCTTCACAGCGCACGCGCGATCGATCGAGTTGCGCCTCGACGGCGGTGAGCGCGAAGGGATGGCGAAGTGACACCCCCCGCTTTCGACGTGTCATCGCTAATTCGGAGCGAACTGCGTGACCTCGCGGGTTACACGCCGATCGAACCGACCGACGTGCTGGCCGAGCGCCTGGGCATCGCGCCGGGCGATGTGGCGAAGCTCGACGGGAACGAGAACCCGTATGGCCCGTCGCCGCGAGTTCTGGAAGCGCTTGCCGCGTATCGCGGTTACCACATCTATCCCGATCCGGACCAGCGAAAGATTCGCGAGGCGCTGTCGCAGCACCTCGACGTGTCGTCGGATCACATCGTCTGCGGGCTTGGTAGCGATGACATCATCGATCTGATCCTGCGTGCGGTGATCGCGCCCGGCGATGGCGTTTTCGATTGCCCGCCGACGTTTGGGATGTACCCGTTTAGCACGGACATCGCGGCGGGTCGCGTGCTACGGGCGCCGCGCCGCGACGACTTTGCGCTGGACTTCGAGGCCATCGAGTCAGTCGTGCCGACGGCGAAGCTGATCTTCCTTGCATCGCCCAACAATCCGACCGGCAACCGGCTGGAGCGCGGCGACGTCGAACGCCTGCTTGCACTCGGCCTGCTCGTCGTCATCGATGAGGCGTACATCGAGTTTGCCGGACTGGAGCACTCCTTCGTTCCGATGGTGGCGGAGCACGACAACCTCGTCGTATTGCGGACATTCAGCAAGTGGGCGGGACTCGCCGGACTGCGCGCCGGCTATGGCGTCATGACGCCCGCCCTCGCATCCGTGCTGATGGCGATCAAGCAGCCCTATAACCTCAACGTCGCCGCGGGCGTCGCAATGCTCGCCTCCCTCGAGGACAAGGCACTACTGTACGAACGAGTGTGCGCGATCGTCGGAACACGGGATGTCCTGGCATCGATGCTGGGCGAGATCGACTGGCTGACGGTATTCCCGTCCGAGGCGAATTTCCTCCTCTGTCGTCTTGATGGCCTCGATGCAGTCGAAGTCAAGAACCGGCTCGCCGCTCGGGGCATGTTCGTGCGATATTTCGATACGCCCGTGCTCCGCAATCACCTGCGCATCAGCGCGGGCCTCGACGAGCACAACGAGCGCATCGTCCGCGCCTTGCGCGAGATCGGAGTCGAACTTGGGAGGTAGCCGCACAGCCACCGTCCTCCGTGAGACGAAAGAGACCCGCGTGGAGGTCACCCTCGACCTCGACGGTGCAGGCCGCTCGTCCGCGAGCACCGGCATCGGTATGCTCGATCATCTCATCGAACAGGTCGGGAAGCATGGCCTCTTCGACTTGAATGTCACGGCAACGGGAGACCTCCACGTCGATGAACACCACACGGTGGAGGATGTCGGCATTGCGCTCGGGCAAGCGTTCGACCGCGCGCTTGGCGAACGGCGAGGCATCGTCCGCATGGCGGACGCCCTGGTGCCGCTCGACGAGGCACTGGCGTCGGTGGCGATTGACATAAGTGGCCGGCCGTACTGTCGCATCGAGGCCCAGTTCGCCCTCGACCGCATCGGCGAATTGCCGGCGTCTCTCGTCGAGCATCTTCTCGAGTCGTTCGCGCGGGAAGCGAAGCTGACGCTGCACGCGCGCGTTCTGGCGGGCGACAACGACCACCACAAAGCGGAGGCAATGTGCAAGGCGCTCGGCAGGGCGTTGGCCGCGGCCACGCGCATCGAACCGCGCCTCGGCGGCGAGGTACCGAGCACAAAGGGCAGCATTGGCTGACGACTTCGCGGATGCCGGGCACGTACTCGTGGCAGCGCTTGCGAAATCTGCATCTCCATCCCGTTGACAGCGCCGGAAGTGCCTCCGTACCATGTTGCTTACCGGCCACTCCGGTACGTTCGGACGCGGAAGGAGCCACCCATGGCAGTGGATCAATCAACCCTTGAGATGCTCCAGACGGAACCCACACCCGAGGCGCTCGATCTGAGCTGGATGGATCAGACCGGCGAGCGTGGCATGTGGGCGAAGCCCGGCCGACGCGGCCTGACGCTCGAAGAGATCAACAAGGGGTCATACGGAATCGCCCCCGATGATTCATCGAACATGACGATGGCGCTCCGTGGATCGGCCGCGCGTGTCGGCGTGCCGCGGATGGGGTACCGGGCGCCGAAGAAGTCCGACACCTGGTCCGACAACGCTGCGATGCTCTACGAAGAGGCCGTTCAGCGCCAGTGGTCGTCGGCGACCGATATTCCGTGGGAGGAACTGAAGCCGCTTCCCGATCACGTCGAGCGCGCGTACAGCCAATTCTGCACCTTCCTCACGGAGGTCGAGTTCATCGCCGGCGATACTCCGAGCCAGTGGCTGCCGCAGATCAGCAACGATCACTACGAAGTCAAAATGTTCCTCGCGTCTCAGATCATGGACGAAGCGCGGCATCTTGATGTCTTCCGCAAGCGCGCCCTCGCAAACGGAGGCGGACTGATGAGCAGCAGCGGCAACGCCGGTCTGCGCGTCATCATCGAGGCGAAAGACTTCACGGAGATGTCGACGATCATGCACGTGCAGGGCGAAGGCCTCGTGCAGTCGATCTTCCGGATGGGCGAATACATCGCGACGAATGAGGCGGAGAAGCGCATTTTTCGCCTTTCGGCGCAGGACGAGTCGCGTCACGTAGCGTTCGGCGTCATGCATCTCAAGTACATCCTCGAGACCGAACCCGAGCGCCGGGAGGAGATCCACAGCTACCTCGAGAAGGCGGAACCACTGATCGGTGCGGGCGGTGGCAACACGCCGGTTGCCGGCGGATCTCCGATCTTCGGCACGTCGCTCGGCATGCTGTTCGGGCACTCGCTTGGGAGCCAGGATGAAGGCGGCCGGATGGCACTCGCCGCGTTCCGGCGCCAGATCAACGAGTACATGCACCGCCTTGAGGTCGCCGGCATGGGCGAGCGCCGCCAGCGCCTGCCTGCGCACATCCAGGCGATCCTCGACCCGCCGAAGAACTGACGCGACAAACGACGCAGTACAGAGAGGGCCGCAGCATCGCGCTGTGGCCCTCGTTGTCGTTCGATCTACTGCGCTACTTCCACAACCGGTAGAACCGAAACGCCGGGTCGTCGATCGACAGCACCTCCGTCCGCGCGAAGCCGGCCTCCTGCGCGTACGCTTCAAGCTGCGCGGGACGCATCACCGTTCCGGTGGCCGCCGACGGTGCGTCTGCCATACCGGTCGGCAGACAAAGCAGGACGCTCCATCCGTAGAACAGCCGGTCGAGATCGCCACCCGGCGCCTCGAACGTGTCGGCCGTGCGCTCGTCCATGACGATCACCGCGCCGTCGTCAGCCGCCATGTCTCCCATGGCGCGCAGCACCGCGACAGGTTGCGACAAGTCGTGGATACACTCGAACGCCACGACCAGGTCGTACACGCCGCGAAGCGCTGGATCCGCGGCGTCGCGCACCTCCGGCCGTACGCGCCCGGAGAGCTCCGCTTCGTCCGCGTGTGCCTTCGCCATTGCGATCGATGCCTCGTCGAGATCGAAGCCGTCTACCGTCGCCTCGGGATATGCGCTCGCGATCGCGATGGATGACCATCCGGCACCGCAACCGATGTCGGCGACGCGCGCTCCCGGCGCGGAAAGGCGCGCGTGGACATCCGGTAACGCGGGCA
>JANPBN010000421.1:0-1945 GCA_031430415.1 Dehalococcoidia bacterium | reverse complement strand
CGTCGTGGCACGAGGCAGGGACGCGCATTCTCCAGCAGAGCCTGGAGGGCGGCGAAGCGTTCTTCCGCCTCGAGTCCGGCAAGGGCGAAGAGGTGCTGCAGCAGCTATCGTCGCGCGTCTAACTCACGCGCCTCGGCGAGGTGCTGCGGCTGTACTGCAAGGCGCTCACCGGCACGAACGTCAGCATCCACCCGGTGTCGTATCTCGCCGAGAAGGGCATTGGCTGGGTGAGCGAGAACCGCCCGAGCACCGAAGGCACGACGGTGTACCTGCCGGAGTTCGTCGAGGAGTTCGTCGAACGTGAGCAGAACTTCTCGGTCTACAAGGTGTTCGCGACGCACCAGGCGGCGCACCTTGAGTTCGGCAGCTTCTTCTTCCGCTGGATCCGCAACGGCGTGCTGCTGCCGCCGGCGCGGTTCGCGCTCGAGGAGCAGCGCTTGGCCGGCGGTGCGCAGGAGGCGCGCGAGCGGGGACATCTCACCGACATGGAGCGATTCTTCGACCTGTTCGACGACCGCCTGCTGGCATCGGACATCTTCGCCATCGCCGAAGACACGCGGATCGACACGCTGGTGCGGCGCGAGTACGGCGGCATCCGCAAGGCGTGGCAACGGACGCAGGAGAACGAACTTGAGGGCCGCGCGCTGCCGAACGGCATGCCGCTGCGACAGGCGCTCGTCGAGAACCTGATCCGCGCCAGCCTCGACGGCGCCCACACGATGATCTGGCCATCGCCGTTCCTGCCGATCCTGCAGCGCGCGCTCAAGGCGCTGTTCGTGATGAAGGACAAGGGCGCCTCCGTCGAGGACGCAGCCGAGACATCGCTGCTGCTGTACGACACCGTCCGCAGCGTGCCGAACATCCCGCCCAGCGAGCTCGATGACATGGACTGGGAGTCGATCACCGAAGACTCGATGCAGATGATGATGTCGCAGCCGGGGGATGGCGACCCGGGCGAAGGCGAGATGCCGCAGGGGCAGGAGGTTGACTACGAGAGCCCCGACCAGGTGGACTTCCGTGGCGACTTCAAGCCGGAACTCGTCCAGCTGCTGATGCGGCTCCGGCTCAAGGACGGCGAGGTGAGCCAGGACGGCTCTCTGTCGCCCCTCACGCAGGAACAGCTCAAGGAGATGCTCGAGAAGAGCGTCGAGATCACGGTCGGGGCGATGTCGGAGGGCGACCTCGCGTCGACGATCGGCCTCTTCCTCTCGAATCTCGAGAAGGAAGCAGGAACGCCGATCGGCGACCAGACGAATGAGATCAAGGACGGCCAGCCAGCCGCCGATGGCGAAGGCGAGGACAACGAAGAGCTCCCCGTCGAAGTGAAGTCGTTCTACTACGACGAGTGGGACTTCCGCGCAGCGGACTACAAGCCGCGCTGGTGCCGCGTCCAAGAGCGTCCGCTCGAGGAGGGAAGCGACGTCTTCTTCGAGGAGACGCTGCGGGAACACGCGGCGCTCGTCAACGAGACGCGGAAGCAGTTCGAGCTGATGAAGCCGGAGATGTACCGGAAGATCAAGAAGCTGCTCGACGGCGAGGAGTTCGACCTCGACGCGGTCATCGAATGGGCGATCGAACGCAAGGCGGGACACTCGTACACCGACAAGGTGTACTGGCGCCGCAACAAGGTGGAACGCGACGTCGCGGTGGCGTTCTTGCTCGATATGTCTGCATCGACGGACGAGGAGATCGAGAAGCGCAAGCAGAAGTACATGGACGACGACGGCTTCGACGACGACCCGCGGAAGTACTTTCAATGGCTGGCGCAGCGCCGCTCGCAGCAGGCGATGGCGCCACCGAAGCGGATCATCGACCTGGAGAAGGAGAGCACGGTGCTCTTCATCAAGGCGCTGGAGACGATCGGCGACCGGTACGGGCTGTACGGATTCAGCGGCTACGGACGCGACAACGTCGAGTTCTACGTCATCAAGGACATCGACGAGGC
>JANPBN010000420.1:0-1662 GCA_031430415.1 Dehalococcoidia bacterium | reverse complement strand
GCCTTCCAGGCGCGCCGCCTCAACGACCGCATCTACGACGTCATCGACGGCCTCGAGCCGATGGCGAAAGAGAAGGGCGTCACGCTCTCGCAGTTCGCGCTGGCGTGGGTGATGCAACAGCCCGGCGTCACCAGCCCCATCATCGGCCCGCGCACGATGGAGCAGCTCGAAGACAACCTCCCCGCCGCCGATATCACCTTCACCGACGAGGAGTTCCGCGCCATCAACCGCGTCGCTCGCCGCGGCGACTCCAACGCCCCCTTCTACGAAGCCGACTTCGGCCCCCACCCCTACCGGGTGTAGCCAAACCGCCACAGTCTCCGGCCGGCGCGGACGTGCCATTACCACCACCGCCTTCACGATCCAACTCCCCCTCTCCAAGAATCTGGAGAGGGGGTCGGAGGGTGAGGTCCTCGGACTGGCACAAAGCCGAATCGAGCCAAACTCCCCTTCCCTTCAGGGAAGGGGCCGGGGGTTACCCGTCACGAGCGAAGCGAATGAGGTCGCCGGGGGTCGCCGGACCAACCTCCAACCTCGAACCTCCACCGACCAGCTACCCGTGCCGCGTCGAGATCCCGCCATCCACCGGGATCACCGTGCCCGTCAGATACGACCCCGCGCGCGACGCCAGGAAGATCGTCGTGCCCGCGACGTCATCCGGCCGGCCGATGCGGCCGAGCGGGTTCGTCGCGCGGATGTTGTCGCCGAAGCGCGCGAGCGTCGCCGCCATCATCTTGCTCTCGAACGGGCCCGGCGCGATCGCGTTCACCGTGATCCGGCTCGCCGCGAGGCGATGTGCCAGCGTCCGCGTCAGGTGATGCACCGCCGCCTTGCTCGACGAGTACGCGTACGTCTCCAGCATCGGCGCCTGCAGCCCGTCGATCGAGCCGATGTTGATGACGCGTGCCGGGTCGTCGTCACTCGCCGCCTTCTCGAGCAGCGGCACCAGGAAGCGCGTCAAATGGAACACGCCCTTTACGTTGAGCGCGAACACCTTGTCGAACGACGCATCGGGATAGTCGGCGAGCGGCGCGCCCCAGTTCGCTCCGGCGTTGTTCACGAGGATGTGCAGGCGTTCTTCGCGCTTGCCCACCTCATCCGCGAGCGCGCGGCAACCGGCCTCGCTGCCGAGATCGGCCGGGATCGCGATGCAGGCTCCCGACTTCGACAGATCCGCCTCCGCCTCCGCGCACGCTTTCTCGTCGCGCGACGAGATGTAGACCTTCGCCCCGGCCTCCACGAGCCCGCGCGCGATCATCAGCCCGATGCCGCGCGACCCGCCCGTCACAACCGCCGTCTTTCCTTCGACCGAGAACAATCCGCTCACGATGCTTCCCTTCGATTCCATCACGTTCTGTCGAGGCACAGGGTACCGGAGGTGTGCTGCTAGCGAACCGGTGGTCACCGGCGATCTGGTACCGTCACGGATGATGGGACAGACGTACGACGCGATCGTGCTAGGACTTGGCGCCGTCGGCAGCGCGACCGCGTATCAGCTCGCGAAACGCGGCTGCCGTACGCTCGGCATCGACCAGTTCTCCCCACCGCACGCGCAAGGATCGACACACGGCGACACACGCATCACCCGCCAGGCGATCGGCGAAGGCGATCAGTACACGCCGCTATCGTTGCGGTCGTATGAGCTGTTCCGCGAGATCGAAG
>JANPBN010000419.1:0-10894 GCA_031430415.1 Dehalococcoidia bacterium | reverse complement strand
GCTCCGCGAGCCGCCGTTTTACTTCGTCCGGCTTCAGCAGCAAGGCCCGCTGGCTCGCGACTCGAACAGGCTCTAGGACGCCGGCTTCGGAGTAACACCGACGATCCGGCGGATCAGCAGGTCGACGTACACGCGCGACACCATGCCCTTTCAACAGATCGTGCCGCTCGGGGATGCTTGCCCGCAGGTGCATTCCATCGACCTTGCGATCGCGATTCGGGCGCGCCCGAAGCCTCCCGCGCTTCGACAAGACGACCCGTTCGTCAGCTCGAACCGTTGCCAGGCCGTCAATCACGAATAGTCCCGTTATGTCCCCTTACTTACATCCCGGCTTAGCCCGAACTTCGCGATGTGTACCGGCCAGTCGTCTGGGATGCCAATCGCGGCAAATATCTATCCCGACTTGGTCATTGACCTCTCTGGACAGGAATGTGTGGTTGCTCGTCTCTATGTCTATGCCGATCGCGCTTACTTGACGGAATCATTTGTCAAACAAGGCAACTTGACACGCCGAAGGCCTTCTGGCGTTGGTACTATCGAAATCTCTCGCAAACGCTTGTTTTTCGGGATTCTACTCTCGGGAGTAATACGATGGGGCGCTCCTTCTGGCTAATTGTCCTTTTCATGTCTCTGGTGATCACGAGCGCCTTCGGGCTTTCGACGGTCTTTGCCGCCGTGCAGACCGACAAGCCCGACTATTCGCCCGGGTCGGTTGTCACGATCAGCGGTGATAACAGTGACGGCGCCGGCTACCTCGCGGGAGAGGCCGTGAGCGTCGCGGTGACCGGACCGAACGGCTACGAGGCCTCCTGTGATGGGATCGCTGGCGGGGACGGCGCTTGGTCGTGTCAAATCACCTTGTGGGACGACGACCGCGCCATCGGCGCCTACGCCTATCTTGCGAGCGGGCAGGACTCGGGCGTCAGTCAGGCGGGCACGTTCACGGACGCTCGCAACTGGACCCTGACGTTTGCGGGGACGGGAACCGGATCGGTCGTGATCACCGTAAACACCGGGACGGTGAATGCGCCGGTCGCCTGCGGAGGTACCGGTTCCGGGGCGAGCACGCAGACGGTGAGCAGCACATGCTCGCCGAACATCACAACCTCTGACAACGGTGCGATCGTCACCCTCAAGGCGGTGCCCGCGGCGGGCGCGGTATTCGCGGGATGGAACGGACAGAGCGGCCTCACGGCCAGCCCCGCGCCAGGGTGCACCGGCACGAACAACCCGTGCAGCACCGTGTTGGGCTCAAACGCCTCAGTCACCGTTACCTTCAATGCCCCAACGGTGACGCCCACGCCATCGCCTTCGGTAACGCCGACGCCGACGAGCACCGCCACGAACACAGCGACGAATACCGCAACAAACACGTTCACGCCGATCAACACGGCGACGAACACGAACACGCCGACGCCAACGCAGACGGCGACGTCCACGCCGACATTCACATCAACGGCCACACCCACGCCGACGAACGTCCCGCCAACAGCCAATGCCGGCGGGCCCTACTCCGGCAACGAAGGCACGCCAATTTCCCTCGACGCAACGGGATCGGCAGATCCCGACGGCACGATCGTCAGCTATGCCTGGGACCTCGACAACGACGCGGCGTTCGACGATGGGATTACAGCAACGACGAGCGTCGCCTTCCCCGACAACGGCCTCTACACCGTGAGTGTCCAGGTCACTGACAACCAGGGCGCTACGGCGACAGACTCTGCCACAGTGAGCGTCGCAAACCTGGCGCCGTCGATCAGCAGTGCCGTTGCCTCGCCGTCGACTCTCGACGAGGGTGGGAGCAGCACGGTCACCGTCTCGGCCGTTGACGTGCCGGCCGACACGCTGATGTACGCGTTCGACTGCGACGGTGACCTGACATATGAGGTCGGTCCGCAGGCCGCAAACAACACCGTGTGCCCGTTCCCTGACGGACCTTACTCGGGCAACGTGAACGCCCGCGTGATTGACGATGAAGGGGGCTCGTCAATCAGCAGTGCCGCAGTCACCGTGAACAACCTTGCGCCGGTCATCGTCGACGTTCAGGCGCTCCCGTCGAGCGCGGACGAGGGCACCGCCAGCGTTATCACTGTGACGGCAACGGACGTCGCCGCAGATGCTACCGATCTGCGCTACTCCTTCGATTGCGACGCCGACGGCACGTACGACTTTGCCGACCAGACGGACAGCTTTGCCGGCTGCGCCTTCCCGGATGGTCCCGCGACGGTCTCGGTGCGCGTGCGCGTCGATGATCAGGACGGCGGAGCTGTCACCCAGACGGTCGACGTGACGGTTCTGAATCTGGCGCCTGTCATCGTGAGCGTGGGCGCATCGCCATCAACGGTCAATGAAGGCTCGTCGAGCGTGATCACCGTGAGCGCGAGCGACGTGGCCGCGGACGCGTCTGGCCTCCTGTACTCGTTCGATTGCGACGGAGACAACACATACGACCAGGGCCCGCAGGTTCTCGCGTTTGCAAGCTGTCTGTTTCCCGATGGCCCCGCCGTTGTTGCGGTTGGAGTCAAGGCTGTGGATAAGGACGGCGGAGAAGCCACGGGCACGGTCGATGTGACGGTGCTGAACGTGGCACCCACTGTCATCATCTACGGGGACTTCAGCGACGCAAATGAAGGGGAAACCCGCACGTACACCTACTCAGTGAACGACCCGGGAACTGACTCCGTCACAACGGCAGAAGACTGTGGCTCAGGCGCCGACATCATCGACACTTTGGCGCCGGACAGCTTCGACTGCAGCTTCCCGAAAGGGCCGGCAACGACGACGATCAACGTGGTTGCAGATGACGGCGACGCAGCAGACAACATTGGTGATGATCCCCACGCGCTAGCGGTCACTAACGTCGCTCCGAGCGTGACCGCCGGTGCGGTGAATGAAAACGAAGGCTCCTCCGTCAGCGAGACCGCCTCCTTCACCGACCCAGGCATCCTCGACACACACAGCTGCGCGATCGACTGGGGCGACGGGGCGACCACCGTCGGGACCGTGACGGAGACCGACGGCTCCGGCACGTGCTCCGACTCGCACACCTACGCCGACAATGGCTCCTACACCGTCACCGTGACGGTAACGGACAACGACGGCGACGCTGGCTCCGACGACGACACGGCGACGATCGCCAACGTCGCCCCAAGCGTGACGGCCGGCGCGGTGAGCGGAAACGAAGGCGCCTCGGTCAGCGAATCTGCCTCCTTCACCGACCCAGGCGTCCTCGACACGCACACCTGCGCGATCGACTGGGGCGACGGGGCGACCACCGTCGGGACCGTGACGGAGACCGCCGGCTCCGGTACGTGCTCCGGCTCGCACACCTACGCCGACAACGGCTCCTACACCGTCACCGTGACGGTGACGGACAACGACGGTGACGCTGGCTCCGACGACGACACGGCGCCGATCGCCAACGTCGCTCCGAGCGCGACCGTCGCTGCGGTGTGCGGAAACGAAGGCGCCTCGGTCAGAGTGACCGCCTACTTCACCGACCCAGGCGTCATCGACACTCACACCTGCGCGATCGACTGGGGCGACGGTGCCACCACCGTCGGGACCGTGACGGAGACAACCGGCTCCGGCACGTGCTCCGGCTCGCACACCTACGCCGACAACGGCTCCTACACCGTCACCGTGACGGTGACTGACAACGACGGCGACAGCGGCCCGAACGACGACACGGCGACGATCGCCAATGTCGCGCCGACCGCGACGCTGGCCAATGGCGGGCCCGTGCTCGAAGGCAGCCCTGCAAGCGTCACGTTCACAGGTGCGTTCGATCCGTCAAGCGCCGACACAACGGCGGGCCTACGCTATGCCTTTGCCTGCGATAACAGTTCGCTGGGCGCGTCGACCTACGCCGCCAGCAGCGCTCTCGCGTCCACTGCCTGCACCTACCCGGATGAGGGCTCAGCGTCGCACACGGTGCGCGCTCGCATCATCGACAAGGACGGCGGTTTCACCGAGTACAGCAGCGTCGTGACGGTGAACAACGCACTTCCTTCAACCATCGCGGGGGCCGTCAACGGGAACGAAGGCGCATCAGCGAGTGAGACCGCGTCGTTCAGCGACGCTGGAGTACTGGACACGCATAGCTGCTCCATCGCCTGGGGCGACGGTGCGACCACCGCCGGAACGGTGACGGAGACAGCCGGCTTCGGCACGTGCACCGGCTCGCACACCTACGCCGACAACGGCTCCTACACCGTCGCCGTGACAGTCACAGACGACGACGGCGGAGTGGGCTCCGACGTGGATACGGCGACAATCGCAAACGTGGCGCCCAGCATGAATGCGGGCGCGGACAAGAGCCTCACCTGGGCGCCCGGCGGAGCTTCCCTCTCGTTGTCGCCATCGCCGACGTTCACCGACCCCGGCGCCGATACGCACACATGCACGGTCACCTGGGGCGACGGCAGCGCGGGCGTCGCTGGCACTATTGCCGAGTCCGTGAGCAACCCTACAACGGGGACCTGTGCTTCGAGCCACATCTACGTCTTGCCCGGCGTCTACACGGCAACAGTGCGGGTCTGCGACGACGACAGCGTGTGTGCACAAGATTTGGTAGTCGTTTCAGTCGGCCTGACCCTCTATGGATTCCTGCAGCCATTGAACGACCCGGCCGTCTCAACCAACACGCCAAGCGTCTGGAAGGCCGGAAGCAATATCCCCCTGAAGTTCCAGTTGCGCGATGCGAATGGCACCGCGATCCCCGACAGCCTCGCGCAGGCGATCGTGGCCGCGTGCCCCACCGAAGGCGCTCGTGTAAGCATCGCCAAGTTCCTTCCGGGAATTGCACCGCCGGTCTGGGCGACTGAAACCGAGACATCAAGTTCACCGACCGCTGATGGCGGCGTCTGCTTCCGGTACGACGGAGGCCACTTCATGTACAACCTGAAGACGAAGACGCCTTTCTATACGGCCCTCCCCGACGCCTACAAGGCAACGGCTACCGTGACCTATAACGGCGGGGTGATCGCACGCCATACGCAGGCGAACACGTTCGGATTAAAGTAGCGGCGCAAGAGAAACCGTGACTCCGATTGGGTTTTCGTCTTCCTTGGGCGATCGGCGCCGAAGGGTGAAACGGGTCCGCCCCCCGGGTGCCGCCGGCTGAAGCGGCCATGCTTGGCCCGGCTCATCACGCGACACGATGGCAGAATCGTGTCGGTCTGGCATGGACCGAACTGCTGCGCGATAGATCGATTGCGCGTTGATGCCGCCGTCCTCGTTCTGGTCGAAGCTTCGGCCCGAGCGACGCCGCCGGGGTCTTTCGTGCTCCGGGCTCAGTGGCGCCCGACGGGATCAATCCGAGTCGAGTTGGGTTCCGGCGCCCCAGTCGTGGCAGCGTCTTCGCCCGACCAGGGCAGGACGATAGCGGCGGCGAGGACAACGATGCACCCGACCATGCCCGCGCGCCGGCGCAACGCGCGACCCTCCATTTGGGCACCGCCCTATTCACTGGCATCCCGAAGCCCGTCCCGCAGCGCTTCATGGCGTCGCCTCCGGCACCGGCATTTGCATCGGCGCCACGCCGCGGCCGTCGAGAATCATGTCGACGTTTTCGACGAGCCGTTCCAGTTGCGCGTCGGCATCCTCTTCGGTTAGCGCGCCGTCCTCCACCTGGCCACTGAGCCGTTCTTCGGCATCTCTAATAAAGAACTCCTTCAACTGGTCGCGCGACTTCCCGTAATCTTCGGCAACTGAGACGAGCGTAGCGCCTTCCGTCTGTAGCGCTGTTGCGAGCTCGTCCTCCGTGATCTCGAGAAACTCGGTGCAGTCCTTCTCAGCTGTCGGCCAAAAAGCCCCCGCTTACGGGCCGAATGGGCGTATGCACCCGCACCGAAACGCTGACATGATGGCGCTGCGGAGGGCGACAAGCGCCAAGCGACAGCAACGATGCCTAGCAAGTTCGTCACGGAGGTTCGTACGTGAAACGAAGGACACTCGATTTCATCTTTGCCGGCGGTGGCCTACTGGTTGCTGCGCTGCTCATCATCCTCGGGCTGGTGCTCCGGGACCAGTACAACTTCGCCCAGGACTACGTCAAAGGCGAACTCGGAGCGCAGAGGATCACATTTGCGGCAGAGCCTACCGCCGAAGAGACGAGTTGGAAATCCGGCTCAAGCTGCTTGACCGACCATGCCGGTAAGCTGATGGAAAGCGGTAAGCAAGCCGAGTGCTATGCCAGCTATTACATCGCCTTTCATATGCGGAATTCGGCGAAGGAAGCGTACCCGGCAGGGACATACAACGACGACACGTACGCGACGATGGGCGCGAAACGAACCGCCCTGCAGAAGGCGTATGATACGGCTCTGAAGGACAAGGGCGCCGCGGATGCGGAGACCGTCGAAGCCAAGAAGCAACTCGATGCGGCCACGGCCCTCCGGGGTACATTCCAGACTGGTGAGACGCTCCGTGGCCTCCTCCTTACGACGTACGGGTTCAGCATCTTCGGTGACAAGGCCGGTCTTGCGGCAATGGTGTGCTTCATCGTCGCTGCGCTGGTCATGGTGTTGTCGGCAGCGGGCTTCGTCCATGCCTTCATGGCAGGGCCAGACGAAGTGGTGTTACGCGGCGCGGAGTAGCGTGAGGTGCGCGATCACCTTATGTGGGCTCAGCTGCGGAAGGCCCATCGACGGCAGGACGTTACCACCGTCGGCGATGCGCGACAGGCGGGATCAGCGTACCTACGCAGATCCTCGCGCTACGATGCGATCCAGCGGCTGTTTCCGTCAGCGATAACGAAGCGGCCGAAACCCGGAACGGGCAGGTGGCTCGCTCCGACGAGGGAGCCGTCGGAAGCGAGCCGCGCAATGGTCGCCTCACGCGTCGCCCGGGCAATGCTATGGTCCCAGTCGAACGCCGTATCGAGCGACGGCACTTCCGCGTCGACCATCGTGATCACGACGTCACCCAGGATGCAGCCGCGCTCGCCGGCCGAGACGATCGTCAGACTCGTGTGGCCCGGTGTGTGTCCGGGAGTAGGAGTCGTCGTGAGGGCGGGCGAGACGCTATGCTCTCCTTCGATAAGCTCGAACTGACCGGATGCCTGCAACGGAACCACGTCTTGGGTGAATGAGTCCGGCGGTGGCGTCTGCGCTTCATAGTGATCCCAGTCGCCCTTTGGGACCAGATAGCGCGCCCGCGGAAACAGCGGCCGTCCCGACGCTCGGTCCAGGTTCCAGCCGGTGTGGTCGCCGTGAAGGTGGGTAAACGTGACGATGTCGATCTCGTTCGGAGATACCCCTGCATCCGCCAGCTCAGTCATGAGGCGACCGCCAAGTTCCGGGCCCCAGCCGGTGTCGACGAGCACCGTCGTCTGTCCGTCCCGAACCAGGAACGAGGCAAAGTTGAGGGCGACGCCACCGTCGCTGTCCATGTAACCGGAGAAGCGAGTCAGCGCGTCCCCGGCAGCCGGATAGACGACTGATGCGGGGTATGTCTTGACGTTGTCGATCAGGGCCATGACATCGACGCTGCCTACCCGACGTCGTTCCATCTTGCACTCTCCGATGCTGTTTGATTCGGACCGCCAGAATCGGCCACCGGGAGCAAGAGTACCGCGCCGTGCCCGCGAGCTGAAGGTTCCCGATGGGCTTCTCCGCGGAAGCCTACTCCACTGAAGCACCGCGTCGGCGGCCCGGTCGGGTGCGCGTTCTCGCTCCCTCACTGTCCCTCTGGCCGTTGTCCTCAGGGCACGCGCGCCAGAAATGACGTGATACGCGCGTTAGTGTTCGCGGCCATGTGGGCGCGCACACCAGCAAAGCCGGACGGCGTGCTCGCGTCGGTTGCCGTGAGCGTCCATGTGGTCGGCTCGGCGAGATCGGCCCGCCAGACGCGGGCGCGGAACGTCGTGCCGATCACCTGGAAGCGAATGCTGTACGCGGTGTTGACCGTAGCGGCGAACGACGCCGAGCGGAGCGTTGTGTACGAGCCATTGAAGCGCTCCTGCATGACGAACGAACTGCCCGTCAGATACGCCTTGTACCAGTTGTTGGCGTTGCGCCAATGGAGGACGACACCGATATCCGTGCTGCCGTTGAAGCGGCTGAGCGACACCGTAGCCAGTACCTCGCTATCGGTCACGCTCGGCCCGAGGACAGCGTTGACAATGTTGCCGCTGTTCGAAATGGCGCCGGCGTTGTTGTTGATGGCGAACACGCTGGACGTATTGGCTTCGCCTCCCCAGACCTGGCCATCGGAGGCGGTACCCCACAAGGCCTGGTTCGCGCGCTGAAAGTTGTCCTGCGCAAATACCGCGCCCGGAGGCGGCGGGGTGTTCGTCGGGGTGGGTGTCCGCGTGCTCGTGGCGGTGGGCGTCGGCGTGAGTGTCGCCGTGGGCGGCGGCGTGTTACTCGGCGTATTCGTGGCCGTAAAGGTTGGCGTCGAGGTGGCTGTGCCAGCCGGCGTGGACGTCTGCGTGCTGGTCGCCGTGCTCGTGGCGGTTGGCGTGGAGGTAGCCGTGCTAGCGGGCGTTGGCGTCTGCGTGCTGGTCGCCGTACTCGTGGCGGTTGACGTCGCGGTGCCTGTAGCCGTCGCGATGCTCGTAGCACTGGGCGTGGCGACGGTTGTCGGCGTGGGTGTTGGGGTGCCTGGCCCCGTGACATAGCCCATGCCCGACTTGGTCGTGGTGGAGGTCGTCGCGCCGTTTTGCCAGTCGATCTCGAGGAAATGGCGCGTGTTTCGGAGCGCCGGCAGGTTCGCGGCGATCGTGCGCGTCGATGTATCGATCGCGTCACCTGAGTCGCCGACGTACACGTAGCGGCCGTCGCGGCTATGCAGCAGCCAGCCTTGCCGCTGGCAGCGCGCGGCGCAGGGGGAGTGCTGACCTGCAAGGGAGGAAAGCGGAATGTCCGCGACCTGAACGGGGGACGCGCCGGGAAGTCCGGTCACGTCGAATACGTGGACGTAGGCGTTCGGCCCATCCATGACGTACACCTCACGCTCGTCGAACGGGATCGTGATGCCGTGACTGGGTGACGTGCTCACGAACGTGCTCCACGTGAAGCCGCTGATTGGGAGCGTGTATAGAACCTGACCGGTCGTGATGCTGCTGACCTGGAAACCGAGGAAATTCGACGCCGTCGTGAACGCAAGCGTTTCGGCGCCGTTGATCGTAAACGGACGAACACCGGCTATCAACGGACCGATCTCTTTCGTTATGTCGTTGGTCGCGGTGTCGGCAACCTGAAGGTAGCGCGTTTTTGTGCCATTCGACCAACCCGAGAGATAAGCGTGCGCGCCGTTCGGGCTCACGATGGTGTTGTGACCAGCGACGTTCGTGATGATCGTGTCCACTACGGCGCCAGAGTTCGCATCGATGACGTAATTGGCCCCGCTCGTGGAGATCTCGCCGTTGGGTGAGTAGAGGCGTGTACCGTCCGGCGTAATCGCCGGGCTGTCGCCGCCGAACGGGTGGTATGCGATCCACTCGACGGTATCCGTCACGACGTTGTATTTCAGCATGTAGGCGGGAGGCGTGCTGTCGCAGGTCGTGCCGCACATGCTGATGTACAACATGCCGGTCGCAGGGCTCATCGCCGCACCGACAACACCGCTCGTCGGGAGTGCCACGTGCTTCACGAGCGCATGCCCGTTGTCGATGTCGTAGACATCCAACGCCTTATCTGGCAGTACGTAGAGGAAGTGACGCGGGGTCGAACCAGTGGGGTTTGGCGTTATCGGAGCGGTCCCGACGGGCGTCCCGCTGGCGCTGAAGCTGCCATAGGCAAACGTCCGCGTTGCTGTGTCGCCATTTCTGACTCGCACACCGATCGCGCCGGCGACCTGTTGTGCCGCGTTGGAGTCACTCGTGTTAAGCATCCATGTCGTCGGCTCTGTGGTGCCATCGAGCCAGGCGCGTGCGCGAATCGCGGTCGGGCTAACGCCCTCGGTCTGCACGCGCAACCAGACGCGCGCGCCAGCGGCGACAGGGATCCCGGTATCGGCCTCGGCACCTACGAGCGTGCCGCCGTTCCGCTCGGCGCGGAGGATGATGTTCGGGGCGCCAGTTCCCTGGCCGATGCCGACGCTGTAGTAGGTAGGCGCATATGCAGCGACGTAGCGGGCGAGGATCGATGCCGTCGTTCGCGCTGGCTGCCCGCTCAACGGAAGCACGACCTGTTGGGTGACATCCACATCCCTGGCGTTGACGACGCCCAGGTAGCCGCGTTCCTCTGTGTTTGCAGCGACGGCGATGCTCCCTTGTCCCGGTGCGACGCTCCAGTTCGCGGGCGTCCCGGCCAGCGTCCAGAATCCGCCAAGGTCCGCCGAGGTCCAGGCTGCGGTGGCCGTGCGGCCAAACGTGTCGGCGGCAAGCGGCCCTGGAGGGGGTCCGGGGGGCGCGACGATATCCGTTGCTGAATAGCTGAGGACGCGGAACGGGTGTCCGACTGCCGTGTCTTCGTTGCGCATGCGCAAACCGACGGCCCCGGTGATTTGCTCGGCGGCGGTTCCGTCGGTCGTCGAAAGCGTCCAGGATTGCGGCTCTGGCGTGCCGTCGAGCCATGCGCGAGCGCGAACGGTCGTGGGACTTACGCCTTCGAACTGCACGCGCATCCACACGACTGCGCCCTCCGACGCGGGTACGCCTGTATCGAGATCGGGGCTGATGTTGCCGCCATCGCTTCGTTGAGCTCGAAGGATCATCGTGCTGCCGGACGCGTTTTGGCCGAGACCCACGCGATAGTAGCTTCCGCCGGCGGAAACGCGACCGAGAACGTACGCAATGGCGTAGTTATTCTGCGAGCTCCGCGGAAGGACGACCTTGTTGAGAATCTCAACATCGCGGACCGCAACCGCGCTCAGCGTCCCACGCTCCTGTCCGTTCGGCGGAACATTGACGGTGCCCCCGGCCGAGGGCGAGACGCTCCACGCCGCC
>JANPBN010000418.1:0-2564 GCA_031430415.1 Dehalococcoidia bacterium | reverse complement strand
CAGATCACGGGAGTTACATGCACAATACCGCCGTCGGCCCGGCGATCTTCGACAGTCGGCTCCCTGCTGAGGTCGTCGGCAACGGAGGTTCGACGTACTTCAAGGTGGGAGCTTTTGATTCGAATGCCGAACTCGTTGTTGCTCCGATTACGGACGGCTGGAACAACACACTCAAGACCCTCCCCAACGGGTTGACGAAGTCGGTGTTCACACATATTTCAGCGTATAACTACAGTTCCACCGCCAATATCCGCGTATATACGGCGAACACGCGACAGGATCTTGCCGGCGTGTGCGGACGACCGGTTCTGGGCTGCATCGGCGGTGCGCTGTCGTTGGGAGATCCCGCTTCTGACCTCAGCCAGCGCCCACTGTATCTCTACCTCGCCATCAGCGACGACCAAGGCTTCCCCGTCGATATGAGCGCGACGGGACAGCACGAACTGGGTCACGCAATGTTCCATAACGAGCACTATGTACCAGCGCAAACGCAGGGAGGCCTACCTTCCTGCGATACCTTCGTCTCGATCATGAACGCGTATGGTTGCCTCGGCGTTGAGGACGTCACGCCACATGATGAGGACGATTTCTTCAACGGGTACAAGCCGCGGCGCCAGCCAGGGCCTGTTACGATGAGCATTCCTAACGGCAGCCAAGCGACCTTCACATTCAATAGTGGGCAGCCACTCCAGCACAACGTGGCCCGTTACGACGTGCAAATGCTCTCCGACCGAAACGGGACGGTACTGGCTGACACATTCGTGAACGGGCTGCCCGAGTTCGGCGCGGTGTTCAACGCAGTGACATACAACCTCAGCGCTGGGACGAGGATTTGCACTCGGGCAGCGGGAATCTCGGACGCTTCGTTCCAGGCGTTGAACGCGCTCACTCCGTTTTCCCCACACGGTTGCATCAGTCGGTCGGCGTCGCCCTACTCAACGAGCTTCATAGCCACGTCGCATCCCAATTCGACGGGAACCTCGATTGTCATCACCGTTCGTAACGGACAGTCGTCCACGCGCTACATGCAGGTGACGGGCCCCGGTCTCGAGAACCTTGGCTCATGCAGTAATGTTTCATATCGATCGATCGGAGCGAGTGGAGGAACTCGCACCTGCTCGGTTGCTGAATCGGACGCCGATAACTTCAACCGCTTGGCGGTGTTCATCTGGTCAAGCTCCTCCGGTGGAACGCTCATTGCCGCGATCACCTTGGATACCGATGCGGGCTGAGTTGACGTGAGGAGGAATCCCTTGTTTGCCAGATTCGGTTTGCTCACGGTACTCATCGTCTTGGCCCTATCCGCGCGCCCCTCCGTTCACGCTCAGGAAGGGCCGGACTCGCGGACCCCTGCTCCGGCTGAGGATACCGGGGCCTCCGTCGCTGATCCGGAATATCAAAAGGATCAGCCCGTGACGATCGAGCTGGTCGGATATGAGCCAGGCGATCTTGAGCTGGTTGGTAGCGCGTGGATCATTGGCCCGGTTGAGACGGACATTGCCGCCGGCGAGCCGCTCGACCCGTGTGATTTCGCCATCGAGATCACCGAGAAGTCCACGACCGAGCTGGCCGCGACAGGCAAGATCACCGCGCCTGTGACTGTACCGGCTCTATGCCCAAATGTTCGGCTGTCATTCACAGCCCGGGCAAAGGAACCGGTGCGGGACGCGAGCGGCAAACTCACCGCGAAGCTCACCGACACCCTGGCGGAGGGCGCATACCAGCTCCTGCTCAACGGCGACCTTACCGTCCGTGAACGGGGCGCCAACGTGTACATGAGCGAAAAGATCCAGAAGTATCCCCTGGGCCTCGACGCACCAGC
Source organism: Dehalococcoidia bacterium (assembly GCA_031430415.1). Taxonomy (GTDB): domain Bacteria; phylum Chloroflexota; class Dehalococcoidia; order DSTF01; family JACRBR01; genus JANPBN01. The sequence goes on along the minus strand of JANPBN010000418.1, from coordinate 742 downwards.
CGCGCCCGTAAGCAGCGGAGGTGGCCGCTCGACCGTCGCATCAACGGTGATCCCGACTGCGGCGCTCGCGATCATCGTGATCGGCGGCGGTGCATACGTGCTGCGCCGCCGCCGCATGTAGCGCGGCCTGGGCGCGGCGGGCTTGGCACAGCGGAGCCGCGTCTGCGACAAGCCAAGCCCCTACAGCGGTGTAGGCAGCAACGCCGCGGCAGCTCACCGCGACGTTGTGATCTCACTTCTCGTTTCACGCTTCCCGCTTCGGGCCTCCAGCCCTACACCGGGCCGGTGAAGATGATCGTGAAGTAGTGCATGCCGTCGGCGGACGTGACGAGTGCGATGCCCATGTCGGTGTAGTTGGGATTCAGGATGTTGTCGCGGTGGCCCGGGCTGTTCCACAGAGCCTCTTCGGCGACGCCGACGGCCTGGCTTTCGGGATAGTTGTTCTTCGCCAGGTTCTCGCCGGCCCAGTCGAACGGCACGCCGTGGGCCTCCATCAGGCTGAACGCCGTGTCACCCGTGACGGGGCTTGTGTGTGCGAAGTAGTTGTTCCGCGCCATGTCCGCGCTCCGGATACGCGCGACGCCGATCAACCAGCCGTTCGCGCGTAGCGCGGGCAAGCCCTGCGAGGCGCGGCGCCGGTTTGTGGCATCGAACAACACCTGCGAGTAGCCGTCCATCGGCGACTCGTCCAGCCCCCATGGACCGGCCGGGGCCGGAATCGGCGTCGCGGTCGGCGGCACAG
>JANPBN010000417.1:0-3652 GCA_031430415.1 Dehalococcoidia bacterium | reverse complement strand
GCCAAGGCATCGCCGAACGCCGTCATCATCATCTTCGCGAATCCGATGGACGCCATGTGCCACGTGGCTCTACAGGCATCCGGCTTCCCGCGCGAGCGGATCATCGGCCAGGGCGGCGCGCTGGACACGGCGCGCTACCGGACCTTCCTGCAGATGGAGACGGGCGCGTCGATCCGCGACGTGCACGCGTACGTCCTTGGGGGCCACACCGACACGACGATGGTGCCGGTCGTCTCACAGGCACGCATCGGTGGGCTGCCGCTTTCGTCGCTGATCTCGCCCGAGCGCATCGAGGCGATCGTCGCGCGGACGATGCGCGGCGGCGCGGAGATCGGCGAACTGATGAAGGTGTCAAGCGCCTACTACGCGCCCTCGGCCGCGACGGTCGAGATGGTCGAGGCGATCCTGCTCGACCAGGACCGGCTGATTCCTTCCGCCGTCCTCTGCAAGGGCGAGCACGGCATCAACGACATCGTCTGCGGCGTCATGTGCCAGCTGGGCGCCGGCGGCATCAAGAAGACGTTTGAGTCGCCCGTGAGCGACGACGAGAACGCGAAGATTCGCAAGGCGGCCGAGGCCACGAAGGACCTTCTCGCCCTGCTGAAGTAAGCGGCCGCACGCACGAGCCACGGAGGCTGCCATGACCACCGACACCGGGACGCGGGTGCGCGACATCCACGTCGACAAGATCACCGAGGTGATCGCCGAGCTGTGCAAGACGGCGACCCACGAACTGCCAGACGACGTCGTTTCCGGCCTGCAGCGCGCGCAGAAGAGCGAGAAGTCGCCGCTCGCGAAGCAGGTGTTGATCGAGATCCTCGAGAACGTTGACCTGGCCAAGCGCGACATGATCCCGCTGTGCCAGGACACCGGCACGACCGTAGTGATGGTCGAGATCGGCCAGGACGCCCACGTCGTCGGCGGCTCGCTGACCGACGCGATCAACGCCGGCATCGGCAAGGGCTACACCGAGGGCTACTTGCGCGCGTCGATCGTCGACCACCCGTTCTCGACGCGCGTCAACACCAAGAACAATACGCCCGGCGTCATCCACACCGAGATCGTCGCGGGCGATGCGCTGCACCTGACGGTCGTGCCAAAGGGCGGCGGCTGCGAGAACATGAGCCGCCTGCAGATCATGCTTCCATCCCGCGGTAAAGAAGGCATTACGGAGTTCGTGCTCCAGACGATCGAGCAGTCGGGCGGCAATCCGTGCCCACCGCTCGTGGTGGGCGTTGGGGTTGGCGGATCGGCCGAGTACTGCATGCTCCTGGCGAAGAAGGCGATCATTCGCCCCGTCGGCCAGGCCAGCAGTGATCCGGAGACGGCCGAGTTCGAGCGCGAACTGCTGGCGAAGGTAAATGCGCTCGGCGTCGGACCGCAGGCCGTGGGCGGCACCAACACAGCGTTGGCCGTGAACATCGAGACATATCCGACGCACATCACGTCGCTCCCGGTCGCGGTGAACTTGCAATGCCACAGCGCCCGATCCAAGAGCGCGACGCTGTAAGCGTCCCCGGGAGCGCGTTAGCGATTCGACTCGCCACTCCGGCGGACATCGAACCGCTGGCTACGATGATCAACGAGGCGTACCGTGTGAGCGAGCGCGGATTGTTCGCGAAGGACCGCACGTCGATGGAGGAGATCGCAGACGCGATGAAGACAGGCACCCTCGTCCTCGTCGCGGAAACCAGCGACGGTTCACTCGCGGGGTCGCTGCAACTCCACCTCAGCGGCGACGAGGCGCACTTCGCGTTGCTCGCCGCGGACACGGCCAGGCAGGGGAATGGCATGGGCCGGACGCTGACCGCCGACGCCGAGCAACGCGCGCTCGCCGCAGGACATACGGAGATGCAGATCGAGTGCATCGGTGAGGTCGGCTTGCGCGCGTACTACGAGCGTCTCGGCTACCGCGTCCATCACGTCGACGAGGAGGCGTTGGGCAGCGAGCGTTCACTTGCGTGGGGCGCAACTCGTCCGTGGACGATGCTGCACATGCGAAAGCGCCTGGCATGAGCGACCACGCGATGGCATTGACCGCAAGGACACCGGACGCCGCATTCCGCACCCGCGTGGCGCTTCGGCTCGCGATTCCGGCAGACGCCGAGACACTCGTTTCCGTCATCAATGCCGCCTACGAGCGTGAGCGATGGCTGCTGCCGGCACCCCGCACCGATCGCGAGACGCTCGTCGCCGAGATCGCGACTCCCCAGTCACGGCTGATCGTCGCGACCCTCGACGGGATCCTCGCCGGATGCGTACGGGTGCGCCTTCTCGACGATGGCGCATGGTTCGGGCTGCTCGCAACGGCTCCTGCGTTCCAGGGCCGGGGTCTCGCGTCGATGCTTGTCGCCGAGGCGGAACGCATTGCGCGCGATGAGGGTGCGCAGGAGATGCGCCTGGAGTGCGCCGAGGAATTAGGGCTGTGTCCGTACTATGCCTCGCTCGGCTACGCGACCGAATCGCGCGGCACGGCGCGATTCAGCCGGAACGACGTAGACATCACGCGCGTCGTGATGCGGAAGGAACTGGCGCGATGAGTGGCGTCCGCATCATCCGCCCCGCCGAACGCGATCCGGGCACCGCGCAGACGCCCGGCATGGTGCGACTTGCAGGCATCGCAGCCTCGACCTGTGGTGCGACGGGACTGTGGATGGGCGAGGTATCGAACGAGCCGGGGTTCCGGTCTGGCGCACACCACCACGGCGACGTCGAAAGCGGCATCTACGTCGTGAGCGGACGAGCTGGCGTGCGCTGGGGCGCGGGATTGCGCGAGCGCGCGGAGGCGAGCGCCGGCGATTTCATCTTTATCCCGCCACGGCTGGTCCACCAGGAGATCAACCTGTCACATGAAGCGCCGCTCGTGCTCATCGTCGCGCGCGGGGGCGACAACATTGTCGTGAACATCGAGATGCCAGAGGCAGCCGAGGGCTGAACCAGCACGAACCGGAGGAGTACCATGCCCATCACCAAAGAGAACGGCGAATTCCGCGCGACGCCGCCCTTCAGTGACGAAGATGTCGCGCAGCTGCACGCGGGTGACAAGGTGCGCTTTTACGGCACCATCTACACCGCGCGGGACGCTGCCCACCGGCGCATGATCAACGGCCTCGCCGAAGGCACGCCGCTGCCGATGGACATCGCCGGCCAGGTCATCTACTACGTCGGGCCAACACCGGCGCGGCCCGGGCGCGTGATCGGCTCCGCAGGTCCGACGACGGCAATGCGCCTCGATCCGTTCACGCCGACGCTCCTGGGGCACGGATTGAAGGTGATCATCGGCAAGGGCGGCCGCGGCAGCATCGTCAAGAAGTCGCTGCAAGACCACAAGGCGGTGTACCTGCTCGCCATCGGCGGCGCCGGCGCTCTGCTCTCCAAAACGATCAAGTCGATGGAGATCATCGCGTATGAGGATCTTGGCACCGAATCCATCAAGAAGCTCGAGGTCGAAGGCTTCCCGGCGATCGTGACATGCGACATGTACGGCGGCGACCTGCTGCTTGCCGGCAAGGAGAAGTACCGCCAGCAGGACGTGCTCGGCGAGTATGTGTCGGTGCCGCCGGCCGAGAAAGCAGGTTAGGGCGTGACGATCGAACTACTGCCATACCTCGCGGGCGAGATCCGCGGCATGCACGGCCTCTTCGACCGGGTC
>JANPBN010000416.1:0-3297 GCA_031430415.1 Dehalococcoidia bacterium | reverse complement strand
GAGTACCGCCAGCGACGGCCGGTCGCACCAATGCAGGTCGTCTAGGAAGATCACAAGCGGCTTCTTCTCAGCGGAGTTGCGCAGCCAGGCGTTGATGCTGTCGAAGAGCCGCGCGCGCTCCGCTTCCGGCTCGAGTTTCGGCGACTCTTCGAGGTCAGGGAGGCGCCGGCGCAGGTCCGGCATCATCACTGCGATGTCGGGGGCACCCGGGCCGAGCGTGTCGCGCAGTTCGGCATCAGGCGTCTGGTCGATGAGGGAACGCAATGCCTCCGTCCACGGGCCGAACGGGGCGGCGACATCGCCCTCGTAGCAGTTGCCGCGAATGACGGTCGCGCCGGACGATGCGTGGTCGCAGAACTCCTCCGTCAGCCGCGTCTTGCCGATGCCCGGCTCGCCCGCGAGCAGCACGACCGCGCCGCGGCTGTTGCGAGCCTCCGCGAGCTTCTTGAGCATCGTCTCGTATTCGTCGCCGCGGCCGACGAACGGAAGCCGCCGCAACAGCGCCATCGGGTCGTGGTCGTAGACAATCTCGACGGCCGGTACGGGGTTGGTCATGCCCTTGAGGTCGAGCTGCCCCAGATCGTTCGTGCGGATGCCGTCGCCGCGGCCGTCGAGCAGCCGCACGACGATGTCGCTCGCGCGGATCTGCCCGGCGCTGCCGCTGTCGCACAGCCTGCGGGCGATCACGACAGACGTGCCGAAGTAGTCCGACTCATCGACGAATGCTTCGCCGACATTGAGCCCGGCGCGGATCTCCAGCCGCTCACCCGCGGTCGGCCGCCGCGACGCCTGCTGCATTGCGATGGCGCACTTCACGGCGTCCGTCGTTGAGTCGAAGGCGACCATGAGGCCGTCGCCGAGCCACTTCACCTCGTGCCCGCCGTGCGCCTCGACTGCCTCGCGCAGCAGCCGGTGGTGCGCCTTGAAGATGCGCTGTGCCTGCTCGTCGCCCGCGCGCTGCAGCAGCTCGGTCGAGCCGACGAGGTCGGTGAAGAGGATGGTGACGGTCTGCGCCCTCGTGGTCATCGTGCGGCGATTGTAGCACCGGAAGGCGGGCCGGCCGTCTGGGTGACATCGCGCCGCCACGCTCCGCGCCAAGGGTCGTATCCTGACCGTGGCGCACCATCGCATCGCCGGCCTGGCGGAACTTCCTGCTGGAGCAGTCCCGAAAAACAGAAAACTGCCAAACGAAACAACCCAATCCGCCCCAGATCAGATACGAACACCACCGAAACCGGCCGCGCTCAGCCGGCCCAAACCACACCGGAAAATGACCCTTTCACGCAGCGCAGAGCCCGAGAAAACAGAAAATTGTACGTACAAAATCAACCCGCCGGCGACCCTGCCGTCTCGATCGGCGCGCGGCGTGACATGAACGCCTGGGGAGGCCGGACTTCCACTGCCGAGTCGTTGCGCGGCGTGCGAATGAGGCGGTTCACTCCACCGTCTTGGTGGGGCAACGACGCCGCCTGCTACACGCCGCGGCGCAGCATGCGGCCTGCGCGCGCTGCGGTCTGCGCGCCGTGATCCGCCGCGATCTCGCCGTTGACGACCACGTAGTCGATGCCCACCGGATACTGCCGCGGTTCGGCGTACGTCGCCACATCTTCGATCGTCTCCGGATCGAAGACGACGACATCGGCGTGCCAGCCTTCGCGCAAGACGCCGCGCTCGTGGAGGCGATGCTTCGCCGCGGGTAGTGATGTCATCTTGCGCACTGCCTCTTCGAGCGATAGCACCGGCTGCTCACGCACGTACGACTGGAGGACGCGAGCCATCGTGCCGTAGAGGCGAGGGTGCGGCTTGCCGTCGGTCGGCAGGCCATCGGATCCGGCCATCGCGAACGGATCGGCGACCACCCGGCGTACGTCGTCCTCGTCCATGATGAACATGATCACCGAGGGCGAGTTCTCTTCGTCGCGCAACACCTTCTCGATCGCCTCGCGGATCGGCAGGTCGAAGTCCTCGGCGATCTGCGAGACGTACTTGCCCTCGTACTTCTCCTTGTTGTGCTTCACACTGGCGATGATCGCCGGCACCGCCTCGAACGCCGCGCCTCGGCCGATCCGGAACATCGCTGCGAGCGATGAGCTCGACGCGACGTACGGATACACGTCCATCGTCACATCGAGCCCGCGGGCGCGTGCTTCGGCGATGAACGGGAGCGACTTCTTCGTATCGCCGTAGCAGCCCGGCCCGGCCGCCTTGTGATGCGACAATTGCACCGGGCACCCGGACTGCTCGCCGATCGTCAGCGCCTCGCCCACGGCGTCGAGCAGTCCTTCGCCTTCGTTGCGGATGTGGCTCGTGTAGATGCCGCCGAACGGCGACACGACCTTCGCCAGTTCGACGAGTTCCGGCGTCCGGCTGAACGTACCCGGCGGATACACGAGGCCCGTCGACATGCCGATCGCCCCGGCCTCCATGCCCTCGCGCAGGTGCTGCTTCATCAGATCGAGCTCGGCGTCCGTCGGCTCCCGGCGCTCGAGTCCCATGGCGATGAACCGGAGCACGCCATGCGGCACGTAGGCCGCCACGTTGCACGCCGGATGCGCCGCATCGACGGCGTCGAAGTACTCGCGCGTCGTCGTCCACGGCAGCGGCATCTCGCCGAGGATCGGGGCGAAGCCGCTGGGGAAGTAGCGCCGGAACGCATCCGATGTCGGCGCTACGCCGGCGCCGCAGTTGCCGACAACGTCCGACGTCACGCCCTGCATGATCTTGAAGTCCATCGCCGGCTCGCGGATCACCGCCGCATCGTCGTGTGCATGCACATCGACGAAGCCCGGCGCCACGGCCCTGCCCGTCGCGTCGATCGTTCGTGTCGCGCTGCCCGGCGCATCGCCCACCGCGACGATGCGGCCTTCCGTGATGGCCAGATCGCCGCGACGCGGGGCCGCGCCCGTTCCATCGACGATGTCGCCGTTGCGAATGACCAGATCGTAGTCGGGCATCGCGGTGTCTCCTTATATGTGTGCGGATGGATGACGTCTCGCGTCGTAGCGCGAGGGCGCGCTAGGGCGCGAGATCGATCGGATGTCCCTCTCGCGCCGACTCGTAGATCGCATCGACCACGCGATGCGCGTACACGGCCACGCCGAAGTCAGGGAACGCCGGGCGATCCTCGCTGACAGCTTGCAGGAACCGGTAGCCCTCGAGGATGTAGTCCTGGCCAGCGTACTCCGCCTGCATGATGTCACGGATCGGGTCGTCAGCTACGCCCGCCAGGTCGATGTGGCGGCGCACGACTTCCTCCGGTTGCAACTCGATCCGGCGGCCCTCCTCTTGCGACTCGAT
>JANPBN010000415.1:0-2643 GCA_031430415.1 Dehalococcoidia bacterium | reverse complement strand
CGCTCGGCTCGCCGGGCGGTTCCGCGATCCTCGCCTACAACGCGAAAACGCTGGTCGGCCTGCTCGCCTGGAAACTACCGCTGCAGCAGGCGATCGAGCTGCCAAATGTGATCGCGCGCGGCGACGACTATTTCGGCGAGGCGCCGAAACTGCTGCCCGGCGTTCTCGAAGCGCTGGCCGCGCGCGGCGTTGTCATCGTCAGATCCGGGCACGGTGAAGAGTCCGGATTGCACGGTGTGACGCTGGGCGAAGACGGTAGCGCCACAGGCGCCGCGGACCCACGCCGCGAAGGCGTCTGGAAATCCCTCCCTTAAAGGGGACGTTCCCCTTTAAAGGGGAACGTCCCCTTTAGAAGACGGAAAGGAGCGCCAGGAGCTCCCCCTGCGCCGAGTAGCGCTTGCCGCGCTTCGGCATCTGCCGGCGGTACTCGCCCTCGCTGTCCATGATCCAGCTCTGGCAGTTGTCTTCCAGATAGGGCTGCAGTCCTTCGCGGATCACGCGGCGCTTCAATCCCGGCTCGAGAACCGGAAATGCGAGTTCGATACGGCGGAAGAAATTCCGGTCCATCCAGTCCGCGCTCGAGAGCCAGACGTCCTCGGCGCCGTCGTTCCTGAACCAGAACACACGCGAGTGCTCCAGGAACCTCCCGACGATCGAGCGCACGCGGATGTTCTCCGACACCCCCGGCACTCCCGGCTTGAGAGCGCATATTCCGCGCACGATCAGGTCGATCGCAACACCGGCCTGCGATGCCGCGTAAAGTTCGTCGATGATGGCGGGTTCGAGCAGCGCGTTCATCTTCGCGACGACGCGTGCCGGGCGCCCCTCGGCCGCGATCCGGGCCTCGTTCCGGATCGCCGTGATGACGCGCTTGTGGAGCGTAAACGGCGCTTGCCAGACATGCTTCAGGCGACGGGCTCGTCCGAGCCCGGTCAGCTGCTTGAACACTTCTTCCACGTCGCTGCAGACGTCCTCGTTCGCCGTCAGCAAGCCGAAGTCCGTGTACAGGCGCGCCGTGGCGGAGTGGTAATTGCCGGTACCGAGGTGGGCGTAACGCCGAAGCACCGCGCCGTCGGGTCCCATCTCGCGACGCACGATCAGGGCCATCTTGGCGTGGGTCTTGTGGCCGACCACGCCGTAGACGACGTGCGCGCCGACTTCCTCGAGTTGCGACGCCCAGTTGAGGTTGGCTTCCTCGTCGAATCTCGCGAGCAGTTCGACGACCACGGTGACTTCCTTGCCCGCGCGTGCCGCGTCGATGAGGATCGGCATGAGATCCGAGCTCGCGCCCGTGCGATAGACGGTCTGCTTGATCGCAACGACGCGCGGATCGAGCGCGCTCGAGCGGATGAAGTCGAGGACGGGCGCGAAAGACTGATAGGGGTGGTGCAGCAGTACATCCTGGCGCGCGATGGTTTCAAACAGGTCGTTGTCCCCGACTTCGATCGCGGCCGGAACCGACGGCGTGAACGGCGGGTATTTCAGGTCGGGCCGGTCAATCTCCGTCAGCACCTCGCGGAGCCGGTAGAGATTCACGGGCCCGTCGACGTGGTAGAGATCCTGTTCGTCGAGTCCGAACTGCTGCAGCAAGTACTCGATCATGGCCTGCGAGCACTCCTCGACGACCTCGAGACGCACAGCGTCGCCGAAGTGCCGTTGCAGCAGTTCGCCCTGCAGCGCGATCCGGAGGTTCTTGATCTCTTCCTCGTCCACGAACAGGTCGGAATTCCTCGTGACGCGGAACTGGTAGCAGCCCTTGACCGTCATGCCGGCGAAGAGCTCGTCCACGTGCGCGTGCAGCACGGAGGTCAGGAAGACGAACGAGTACTCGCCCTCCGCGATCGATGGCGGCAGCCGGATCGCGCGCGGGAGGATGCGCGGCGCCTGGACAATCGCGACCCGCGATCCGCGCCCAAAGGCGTCGCGGCCCTCGAGCTCCACGATCAGATTGAGGCTTTTGTTGAAGAGCCGCGGAAACGGGTGCGCCGGGTCGAGGCCGATGGGCGTCAGCACTGGCAGCACCTCGCGGGTGAAGTAATCGTGCACCCAGGCCCGCTGGGCGTCGTTCCAGGTGCCGCGCCGCAGGAACTGGATGCCGGCCTCGGCGAGCGCCGGCAACAGCACGTCGTTCAGGAGCTCGAACATCTTTGTAACCAGGTCCCGCGCCTCGCGGGTCACGACTGCGAGGACCTCCTTCGGCGTCTTGCCGTCGTTGCCCGAATCGGTGATATCGAGCTTGATCTGTTCGCGGATGCCCGCGACGCGGATCTCGAAGAACTCGTCGAGATTCGACGAGACGATCGTCAGGAAGCGAAGCCGCTCGAGCAGGGGCACGGATTCGTCGGCTGCCTGGGCCAGTACCCGGCGATTGAACGCGAGGATACCGAGCTCGCGGTTGAGCAGCGGAATTCGGGCGGTGGATTTGCGGGTCATGCCGGCGATGAGCATCCGGTTGGCAGGTTACATTTCGATGACAACAACAGTTTACGCGCCGGACGGGCGGGTGCTACCGTGCCCGGCGAATGGCGCGTCACGAAACCCTCGCTGCGGTCGATCTTGGATCCAATAGCTTTCACCTCCTGGTGGGACGCATCGTCGACGGCCAGATCTATCCGCTCGACTCGCTGCGCGAGCAGGTCCAGC
>JANPBN010000414.1:0-9249 GCA_031430415.1 Dehalococcoidia bacterium | reverse complement strand
CGCCCCACCGCGCCCAACTGCCGCTGCAGCGCCAGGTCATCGACCTTTATCACAATGCCGTCGATGTCGTAGTCGAGCGAGTCGCGCTTCTCCGTCCAACCCGCCGCGAACGCAGCGACCTCGTCGATACTGGCGAGGCGGGTGACGTACGGATTGACGCGAAACCCCATGCCGCGCAGCCACGTCAGGACATCCCAATGCGTGCCGGGCGCCGCGCCGTCGTCGATCCAGCCAAGCTGATACAGGAACGCGTCGAGCGGGCGGCTGGCCGTGATCTTCGGATCGAGCTGTCGTACCGACCCCGCCGCGGAGTTGCGCGGACTGGCGAAGAGTGCGAGTCCGGCCTCACCGCGCTCGAAGTTCAGCCGCTCGAAGCCGCTCTTCGTCATGTAGATCTCGCCCCGCACCTCGAGGCGCGCTGGCGATCCGGACAGCCGTTGCGGCACCGAACGAATGGTCCGTACGTTCTGCGTGATGTTCTCGCCGCGCATGCCATCGCCGCGCGTCGCCGCCGTCGCCAGCTGGCCGTTCTCGTAGACGAGCGCCACGGCAAGACCATCGATCTTCGGTTCGCAGACCATCGCGAAATCGTCGCGTTCGAGGATCCCGGTCACGCGCTTGTGCCACGCCCGCAGGTCATCAGCGCTGAACGCGTTCGAGAGCGACAGCAGCGGCACCCGGTGCTCGACGATGCCGAACGTCTCCACTGGCGCGCCGCCCACGCGCTGTGTCGGCGAGTCGGGCGCGATCAGCTCCGGATGCGCCGTTTCCAGCGTCCGCAGTTCGCCCATCAGCGCATCGAAGGCGGCGTCCGAGACTTCCGGGTCATCGAGCACGAAATAGCGGTGCTCGTGGTACGCGACCTGCGACCGCAGCTCCTCGATGCGAAGCTTCGCCTGCTGGAATGCGCGAGTCTCGTCCGTGGCACTGGCCATGCATGGAGTATACGAAGGGCCACACCAGCGGGCACCGCGCCAGGTGAACCATAAACCAATCTCCCCTTCCCTTTAGGGAAGGGGCCGGGGGTTAGGTCCCCCCAACAACGACAATGAGCGACCATGACACATTCCGCGGGGACGACAGGCCCCGGGCGGCCGTCCTTAAGACGCCTGCGTGATCCTGCGGGCGTTGACGGTCCCCGCCCGGCACGTCGCCTCACGCCCGCAGGTCGGCTGATACACTGGCCCTAAATGCAAGAAAAGATCGTGATTGTCGACTACGGCGCGGGCAACCTGCGCAGCGTCGCACGTGCCGTGGCGCACGCCGGCTACGAGCCGTGCGTCACAGCCGATCCCTACGACGTGCGCACGGCCGACCGCCTCATCGTGCCCGGCGTCGGAGCGGCGGCGGACACCATGCGTAACCTCCACGCGTCCAAGATGGTGGAGCCCGTACGCGAGTTCATCGCGTCCGGCCGCCCGTTCTTCGGCGTCTGCATGGGCCAGCAGGCCCTGCTCTCCGTCAGCGAGGAGGGCGGCGAGCACCCGTGCCTCGACATCATCCCGGGGCGCGTGAAGAAGCTGCCCGGTGGCCAGAAGGTGCCGCACATGGGCTGGAACCAGGTGCGGCAGACGCAGGAGCACCCGATCTTCGAGGGCATCCCCGACGATAGCTACTTCTACTTTGTCCACAGCTACTACCCGGATCCAGAAGATCCGGACGTCGTGATCGGCGAAACGGACTATGGTCTGGCATTCGCGTCGGTGCTGGCGCGCGACAACATCGTGGCGACGCAGTTCCACCCGGAGAAGTCCGGCGACATGGGCTTGCGCATGTACGCCAACTTCCTGGCTGCGTAGGTCCGCGCAGAGACGCAGAGGTGTTGAGGAATCCGAGGCGAGCTGGTCAGTTCGGCACGCAGTCTCACGGATCCGCCAAGTTCTATGCGCCCTTCGCGTCTTTGCGTTGGAAAACACGATAGAATCGCATCATGGACGTCATACCGGCAATCGACATTCGCGATGGACGTTGCGTCCGGCTCGGCGCGCACGGCGACTACGAGCGCGAGACGGTGTACGGCGTCGATCCGGTCGCCATCGCGCAGCATTGGGCAGGCCTCGGCGCGACCCGCCTGCACGTCGTCGACCTCGACGCGGCAAAGGAAGGCCGGCCCGTCAACGACGCGCTCATCCGCCGGATCGTCACCGAACTCAGCATTCGCGTCCAGGTGGCCGGCGGCGTCCGCGACCATGCGGCGATCCACCGCTGGGCCGATGCGGGCGCCGACCGCATCGTGATCGGCACGCTCGCCGTCGAGCATCCGGAGCTGATCGAGAAGGCGATGGTTAAGCACCAGGACAAGATCTCGATTGCCGTCGATGCTCGTGGCGGTAAGGCGGCCGTGAAGGGCTGGCTCGAGGTTACGGATACGACCGTCGAGCCCTTCATCCGCGACATGGCGCAGCGTGGCGCTCGCCACTTCGTATACACCGACATCGGCCGCGAGGGCACGATGCAGCACCCGGATTTCGGTCACGTCGAAAGCATTGCGCGCGTCATTGCCGACGCGGCCGAATCGCCCGACGGCTACGCCCCCATGATCTACTCGGGCGGCATCACCTCGATCGACGACATCGTGACGCTCATGCGCTTCAACATCGAAGGCGTCATCAGCGGCACCGCGCTCTACGATGGCAGCATCGACCTCGGCGCGGCGCAGGCCGCCACGCTGCAGGCGTGATCTCTTCGCTATGTAAACGTACGATGAACGTTTCGCGAAACGAGAGATTTTCGTCGGTTTGGCAGTCGTAAAGTCCTTGGTGGAGGAGTACTATCGTCATAGCTCCCCGGGCGCGTCAGGATGCGTGCCCCTTCGTTGCCAGCGACGCGTAAGGAGACCCGCCATGGCTGTTCCGAACCCCACCACCGCGAACACCGACCTCTGGGCCGCCTTTCTGCGCGACTCATACAGCCCGTGGATCGAGCGCGTCTGGGGCAAGGATGGCGTCGCCGCCTTCGCGGAGGGGGTGTCGCTCTTCACGACGGCGCTGATGGGCGGCGCAATCGCCCGCCTCTATCTCGAAAACGCGCCCGAAGTCTCGGCGTTCGTCGCGACCGCGCCGATACCCGTCGCTACGACACCGCGACAGCTCGCTTCCGTCGTAGGGCTGCCGCTCCTCGCACCACCCATGCTTGGCGACACCGTTCCGCCGTGGCTCTCGTTCGAGCCCGACGAGGCGCCCGTCGCGGATCTCTTGTCGTCGTATGAACCGGCCGGCGCGGCGGCCGTGCGCTCGTTGTAGCGCAGTACGATGAGGATCGAAGGCAGCACGAGCGCCACCACAACCAGAACCGAGATCGCGAGGAGCAATGCCGGTGGCACGGGCCAGTGGGCGCGCTTGGGCTCCCACATGTAGCCGTGCTCTTCGCTCAGGTCGTAGTCCGCATCCCCTGGGCCGAGGTCGCGCTCTTCTCCATCGTCGTACGGATCGCGGTCGTCGACCATCACGCGAGCCTGCGGCGGAACAGCGAGAGCGTGTGTTCCCACGCGTCCTTGGCGGCCTCGGGACGATAGCTTGGCCGCGTGTCGTTGAAGAACGAGTGCGGCGCCCCTTCGTACACCTTGACCTCGGCCGTGCGGCCCGTGTCGGCGAGCGTCTTCTCGAACTCGCGCACTTTCTCGAGCGGAATGCCCTCGTCGTCCGCTCCGAACGCGCAGAACAGCTCCGCCTGGATCATCGCGATCTGATCCGCTCCCGGCTGCATGCCGGCATAGAATGGCGCGGCAGCGGCGATGTCGGTCGATTGCGCCGCCAGCGCCAGCGTCAGGCTGCCGCCCATGCAGTAGCCGGTAACACCGATCTTCTTCGGCGCGACTTCCGGTAATGCGAGCAGGTATGCCGTCGCGCCAAGCAAGTCGGCGACGGCACGCTCGCGATTCATGTTCATGACGAGCTTGCGTGCGTGGTCGGGCTCCGTCGCGAACTCGCCGTGGTACATGTCCGGCGCCAGCGCGACGAACCCTTCGTTGGCGAAGCGATCGGCGATCGTCTTGATGTGCGCATCGAGCCCCCACCATTCCTGGATGACGATGACGCCGGGATGCGGCCCACCGCCCGTTGGACGCGCCAGGTACCCCATGCCTTCGCTGCCGTTCGCCGGAAACGTGATGGATGCTGTGTCGATGCCGCTCATAAGGATCCCTTTCGGACTACGGCTACAGATAATCGTCGAGTTCGCCGCGGAACTCCTGGTAGAGCCTGGCTACATTCAGCGGCAGTCGGTCTGCGTCGGCCCATTCGGCGTACTCGCCGAGTTCGATGGTCGCCGCCACCTCGCGGCCCGGCACACCAGCATCGAAAGCCCGGCGAGTAGCGTCATGCACGAGCCGCAGATAGCCGAGAAGCGCGCGCATATCGTCCTTCGTGCCGATCGGCCCGTGGCCCGGCACGATGACATCGACCGCGTCCATCGCCAGGATCTCCTCGCCGATGCGGATCCAGTTCCCGATGTGTCCTTCGAACGCGAGCGGGGTGACGTAGAAGAACGCGAGGTCGCCAGCGAACAGGATACGCTCTTCGGCGAGGTGGATGACGATGTCACCGCGCGTGTGCCCGCTGCCGAGGTGCCGCAATGCCAGGCGGTGCCGCCCTGCCTCCAGCTCCAACCCATCGCCCTCGAACGTAACGTCCGGCAGGCGCTCAGCCGCGTCGTCGAGCGCACCGACGAAGTGTGGCGCCATCCGCTGCACCACGTCCAGCACGCCGATGCCCGTCCGCTCCATTTCGGCGCGAGCCTTCGCGTGCGCGACGATCTCCGTCTCTTTCGGGAACTGCGCATTCCCGAGTGTGTGGTCGACATGGTGGTGTGTATTGACGAGCCGCTCGATCTGGCCCGGCGCCACACGTCGTGCTTCGTCGAGCAGCGTGCGCGTCATCGCCGGCGTGAACAGCGCGTCGATCGCCGTGCCGCACCGTCGCCCGCGATGATGCCGGCGTTGGCAATGCAAAAGCCGCCCGTGGCCTGCACGTAGGCAAATACTCCGGGTGCGAGTTCGGTGGTACCCGTGGACCATGTTTGGGTCATAGAACAAGCCTAGCGGACGCGATGGCCGTACGCTCCTCCAGAGCGCGGCATCACCGAGCCAGCGTGGCCCGAACACTCTCCCGCACATCGCGCAGGCGGAATGGCTTCGAGAGAACGTGCGTCTCGACGGTCTGGAGGAATCGCCGCGTCTCCGGGGCCACCGTATCGCCCGTGATGAAGATGACGCGCCGCGCGAGAGGGTTGCCCGTGCGCTCCAGTTCGCGGTACATGTCCGCGCCGCCCATCACCGGCATCTTGATGTCGCTGATGATCAGGTCGAACTTCCCTGTCTCGATGCGGTCGAGCGCTTCGCGCCCGTTGCTGGCGAGCGTGACGTCGTGCCCGTCCATCTCAAGCACGCCTGTGAGTAGCTGCTGAATGCTTCCCTCGTCGTCGACGACAAGGATCCGCCGCGCTTCGACGGGCACCCCGGACGCTGCATCTGGCGACGCATCGCGCGGAACGACGGGCGTCCCTACGACGATCGGCAACTCAATGACGAACGTGGTGCCTCTTCCGACCGTGCTGTCGGCCCATATGCGCCCGCCGTGCTCTTCCACGATTCCATAGCTGATCGTGAGGCCAAGGCCCGTGCCCTCGCCCGCTTCCTTCGTCGTAAAGAACGGATCGAAGATTCGGCGAAGCGTCTCGGCGCTCATCCCGGGCCCGGTGTCCTGAAACCGCGCCGCCACGGCCTGACCGTCGCGCACCGTCGTAATGCGCAGAGTGCCTTCGGCTTCACCGTCTTCGCCGCGCATCGCCTGCTCCGCGTTGAGAATGATGTTCAGGAAGACGCCCTGGAGCTGATTTGTGTCGAGCAGAGTGTCGGGTAGTGCCGGGTCAAGGTGCATCTCGACGTTGATATTGCGGACGCGGAGGTCGTAGTTCCTGAGCTCCAGCACTCGTTCGATCAACGTGTTGAGGTTGGCTGGTTCCTTCTGCGATTTTCGCCGGCGCGCGAACGTCAGCAGGTTGGAAACGATTTTCGACGCGCGTTCCGCCTCTGCGTAGATCGTCTCGACCTGCTTGCGCGCAGCGTCCTCAAGGTCGCGCAGGAGCAAGAGTTGCGCGAACCCCATGATGCCTGTCAGCGGGTTGTTCAGCTCGTGCGCGACGCCCGACACGAGTTGCCCAACGCTCGACATCTTCTCCGACTGCAAGAGCCGCTCCTGCACGAGTCGGGCCTGCGAGCGCTGCGCATCGAGCCGCTCGATCGCGCGGGAGACGTCGCTCGCCATCGAGAAGTACAGGTCGCGCTGCTCCTTGTTGAGCGGCTGCCGTGTGCTGATGCGGAGCATTCCCGTCACGGCGCCGCCGACGACGAGCGGCGCGTCTTCGTATGCGTCGGGCTCGGCGATAGAGCGTCCAGCGCCGCCGGCCAGCTGGATCACCACCGGCTCGTCGGCCTCCCACGAGGCTTCAGCGCCGGCCAATTCGCTGAATGCGAGGGTCGACTGGACGTGGACGCCCTCGACGACGCCGGGCGCCATCGCCCCGAAGGCATAGATCGGGACCACGTTGCGGTTGTCCTCGCGTAGCACCGCGACCGCGAGGTCGAAGCCAAGCGAAGGGCGAATGCCTTCGAGCACGAGTTGCAGCAGATCGACGGCGCCGAATGGGCGTCCCGGCGCTTCGCTCCCGATTGATCCAGCGTGTGTAGTCATCATCGCCTCGGCATCCTAGCTTCGGGATTATACGCAGCGCGAACCCGTTGGCGGGAATGAGGGGAGGCAAACTCCGCGATATCGCGATTGCCCATCGAAAAATCATGAGGGTTTCGGCGATGCCCCGTGGGGGCTGGCGCTGCCATGGACGCGGGAGCGACCGCATGGGATGCCTCCGGGGTGTACACGATACTAGTCCTACGCCGCCTTCGATGAAACGGCGACGCCGCTAGAGTCCTGGAGGACAGATGCCCGACGCCCCCATCTCCGGCGCACCGCTCGAAGATGATGACGACGAAGCACTGCCCGGCGCTATTCCCGAAGTAGAGGATCTGTTCTCCGAAGCGTATCTGACCAAGATCGTCAAGGACTACATGCCGCTCGTACGGCATGCCGTCAACAGGATCGCGGTCGGAAGTGCCAACGGCGGCATCCTCCAATACGAGGACATGGTGTCGTGCGGAACGCAGGGTCTCATCGAGGCCTGGTATGCCTTCGACCCCAACAAGGGTGCGAAGTTTTCCACGTACGCTCTGCCCCGTATTCGAGGCTCCATCCTCGATGCGATCCGGGCTACCCACCCGCTGCCCCGTTCGCTCCAGAAGTTCGGCAGCGACCTGGAGAAGGCAACAGCCGCTCTCCACGTCACGCTGAACCGCGCCCCGACGCGCCCGGAGCTCGCCGAATACATGGGGATCGCTCAAACGGACTTCATGGCGTCGCTGCGAACCAGCAACGTGCGCGTCGTCTCGCTCCAGGCCCTCTCGGAGAACGCTGCGAACGGCGGCGATGAGAAGCTCTGGGAGATGGCCGATGACGATCCGAACATCGACCCCGATTCCGTCGCCGAGGAGACGATGGTCCGCGCGAAGCTCGCCGAGGCTGTCGAGTTGCTGCCGGAGCGCGAGCGCATGATCGTCCGCCTCTACTACATGAAGTCACAATCACTGAAGAGCATCGGCGCCGAGCTCGGCATCTCCGAGTCACGGGCGTCGCAACTGCGCCACCGCGCCATCCGGCGGCTGCGCACGGTGCTTGTCCAGGAACTGCAGGACGCAGCGTGAAATCCGGAAGCAAGGATGCGACTACCGGCATGATGACCGACACCGGCGCGACACCGCTCAAGATCACCGTCTCCGGCGGCGGTGCCGCCGCTGATCGGTGTGCCGGTGCCTTCCGCGCGCTCGAAGGCGTCACAACTCAGCGCATCGAGAGCGCGTCCGAAGAGGCGTTGCTCGCGCATTTCGCCGAGACACCGCCCGACGCCGTCGTCTTTGTCACGCCCGCGATCGACCTCGCCGGTGCGATCAAGCGCACCCTCATGGCCCGCCGTCACGTGTTGGTCGCTGGCCCGGTAGCACTCGCGTCCAAGCAGATCGACACCGTTTCCGCTGCGGCGCGCTCGCGTGGCCGCGTGTTGATGTTCGACACCGGCCATCTGGGCGACGAGCGGGTTGCGTTCGTCCGCAAGATGGCCTCGGGCCCACAGGCGCTCTGGCGCCCCCGCTACGTCCGCTCGCTCCGAACTGGCGCCGATGCGGATGCCTCGATCGATGAGATGGCCATCGCCGACATCGCCGCGGTACTGTCGCTGATCGGCGGCATGCCCTCGCGCGTCAGCGCGGTGGCGCCGCGCGTCGACGATGAGAGCGGCAGCGCCGATGCCGCGATGGTGACGATGATGTTCGAAGGCGGCACTGCGGCTCGCGTCGATGTCAGCCTCATGGAGCCAGAGCCGCGGCACGAGGTCGTCGTCGTCTGCGATGGCCGAACCGTTGTCCTCGACTCGTTTGATGTGCGTGCCCCAATCAAGATCACAGCGGCCGCCGGACACCACGGTCCTCAGCGATCGGGCGGGCAGTGGGCCGAGACCGTCACTGAACATCCCTCAGGAGTGCAGGGCGACCGGACGATCCGCGCGGCGTCGGCCTTTGCAGCTGCCGTCCGCGGCCGCGACATGGTTGCGTCAAACGCCGGCGATGTCGCGAACGCCGCTCTCGTCTGGGAGGCCGCCCGCGCCTCGATCACCGCCGGCGGCGAACTCACCGAGGTCGCGTCACCGGGCGCAGCCAGCGGCGAGCGTCCTGCGCTTCAGATGATCCTCGGCGGCGGCCACACCACCGAATCCGAAGCCCCCGACCTCACCCTCGTCTCTCGCCGCAAGGCGTAGCCCTTCCCCGCAAGCCCACGAAGCGACGCCTGGATTGGTACCAGACCGTTCGAGCGGTTCGCTTAGATAGTGCATTCGCGTCATGCGGCGCCCCACCCCGTCCCGTAGCATGACGGCGATGGACATCACCCAGTCCGAGAGTCCACTCGAAGAGATACGCACGCGCGTCGCCGCGCTGCCGAGCCTCTGGCGCCGCAGCGCAGGCGATGCGTCGCTGGCGACGCTGCCGGGCGGCATCCGCCTCGCCGTCCTCACGTCGCCGTTCATCGTGCGCTGGGCCGCGTGGTTCGTCGCGCTGCTCATCGTGCTCGTCGCCGATCCGACGCAGGGCAACCGGCACCTGGAGCCCTGGCTCCTCATGGGCACCTTCTCGCAGTTGGTGCTGCTGAC